>CAMYJN010000021.1 GCA_947258625.1 uncultured Polyangiaceae bacterium
CAGACGTCAGATCGGTTACAGCTAAAACACTAGAAGACTCGGTGAGCATGGAACCCATTCAGAGCCACAGCAAAGTGCGTGCCATGCAGAAAACCCCTCGCGAGAGCGGGTTGTTCGCTCCCCCTTCGGCAATACTTGCGGGCGAAGTTGCGAATACGCAGTTTTTGCGCCGGCCGAGCCAAGGGTTAAGCTCGCGCATGGGTGATTCCCGGCGTCACCGCGGAGCGCATCCCATCGATGCGCAGCTGTTCTCGGAGCAGACGCGTCCCGCATTGATGGCGGCCGTGTCCGACTTGAGCTGGCTCCGGACCAGAGGATACTCAGATGCCTCGGCGGTCAAGCTCGTCGGGGACCGCTATCGACTACGCAGTCGCCAACGCACTGCAGCAAAGCGCTGTGCCTGCTCGGATTCCGCTCGAGAGGACCGCGCATCGAGGCGATGCGCCCCCGAGATGATGGACGCTCGTCACCTTCTGATCGACGGCCTCAACGTGATCACCACGATCGAGGTGGCCTTGGCCCGAGGCGTTCTACTGCTCGGCCGCGACGATTGCCTGCGAGATATGGCAAGCTTCCACGGCAGCTATCGCTTGGTGCAGGAGACCGAGCGCGCCGTCGAAATTCTCGTCGACGTCGTCGATTCGCTTCGGCCATCCGAGGTGACGGTATACATCGACCGCCCCGTTTCGAACTCCGGCCGACTTGCGGAGATTGTACGGACGACCGCGGCTGGCAAAGGGTCGCAGATCCAAGCGAAGACCGCGGACCGAGTGGACGAACTGCTGAAGGCCTCGACTGCGGTGGTCGCAAGCGCCGACAGCGCGATCCTCGATGAATGTGGCGCGTGGGTGAACCTGGCACGAATCTCGGTCGAGCGTCACCAGACTGAGCTAGAGCCGCTCTGGCTACTGGACCTGTCGTGAGCGCTTGCCCTGATTGAGGAAGTCGAGGGTGGCATGCACCACCCGGCTCCGGGCTGGCTCGATCATGGCGGCCAAGGTGCTACCCAGGCCATCGAACATCGGCAGCACCGCACACCCCGCAGTCGCGAAGGCGACCGTAAAGAAAAGCCACGCACGGCAGACGTCATCACCGCTTCGAATCTCGACATCGACCTAGCGAACGCTCAAGACTCTACGATTTTCAGGGCGTCATCAAGTCCGCCGCGCTTTCCGATCAGCATCCGAAGCTGGACGAGCTTGGGCGGCTGATTAAGGGCCACGGCGCCAACCACGCGGCCGGCCCGGCTGTAGATGGCGATGAGCTTCTCCTCGTCCGGCCCTCGTCTGACGATGGTGAGCTCGTCTCCAGGTTTTGGCCTGCCGGCGCCTTGAATTTTGATGTCGAACTGGTCGGACCAGAACATCGGCACCGACTCGAACGGTTTTGCTTCGCCAGGCGCGGCGAGCAGCGTCGAGACGGCGTGACGCGCCTGCTCGACCGCGTTGGTCCAATGCTCGACCCGCATGCGCTCCTCGAACAGTGGGTTGTACCAGCTCGCAACGTCCCCGGCGGCCACGACCCCTGGAATGTTGGTCGCGAGGGTTTCGTCACATCGAACGCCGTCTTCGACCTCGATTCCAGACCCGCCCAGCCAGGACACCGAAGGAGAGACGCCAATGCCAATCACGATCAGGTCGCAATCGACCTTGCTGCCATCGTCGAGCCATACGCTTTCGGCACGGCATTCACCGCCAAACCTTTCGACCCGCCGTCCGCAGAGGACCTTCACACCGTGACGCTCATGCACTTCCTGCAAGATTCGTCCAAGTCGCGTTCCCAAGCTCTGCGCAAGTGGGGTCTCCAACGCTTCGATCATCGTGACTTCGAGCCCGAGTTGACGCGCCGAAGCCGCGACCTCGGCGCCGATGAAACCGGCACCGATGACGGCGACTCGCGGCTTGGTCTCGAGCGCAGCGCGAAGAGCTAACGCATCATCGAGCGTTCGAAGAACGTGAATCCCCTCGAGCGACGGCTGATTCGGAAGCGCACGCACCTCACCACCGGTTGCAATCACCAAGCCATCGTAGGAAACCACCTCTCCGCTTTGGAGCAGAACCTCCCCTGCGCCGGCGTCGAGCGACTGAGCGCGCTGCCCAAGCCTCAACTCGACGCATAGCTCTTCGTAGCTTTTCCGACGCAGCGCCAAGCGGTCTTCGTCGGCCTCGCCACGGAGCACTTCTTTCGAGAGCGGCGGCCGATCGTATGGGCGATGCTTCTCCTCGCCGATCAAGACGAGCTCGCCGTCGAACTTCGCGCGCCGAATGAATTCGACCGACCGGAGCCCCGCCAGGGACGCCCCAACGACGGCAATCCGCTTCAACCCGTTCATCGATCGAATGGATCGTTCTTGTGATTGCTGATGGCAATCGCCTGTGTGACCAGGGTCTTGAGGTCCTTGGCGGCCCCCCGAAACACTTGAAAGAGGCCCGAAACGAGCTCAGCGGGATCCTGCGGCACCCCTTCGAGATACGAGGGCGGACGAGACGAGGGCGCTTTCGCTGAGGCTGGCGCTGACACTGGCGCTGGCGCTGGCGCTGGCGCTGACACTGGCGCCGACGCTTTCGCTGCCTTCTTCTTTGCCCGTGGTTTCGCGGGCACGGTAGCCCGGCTCGCGGGCGCTTTGCTCGCTCGCCTCTTGCCTGGCGGTTTGCTCGCTCGCTTCTTGGCGGGCCCCTGGCCCCGTGGAGAGCGCGTCGCGGTCTCCTTGCGCGGCGCCTTGCTCGTTCGCTTCTTGGTCGCCTTCTTTGTCGTCTTCTTCGGCGTTCGCTTCGTCGCCATGGCGCCTCCCAGGTCGGGCACCTTATCCGAAACAGTGCCGAGGGCAAGCGAGGACGATGCCCCTAGCGCTCGACGACGTAGACGAACTCGAGCTGCTCGGGACGCGCGGGCGGTTTGGCCGCTTCGGGAATCAGACCCACTTCCTGATAACCCACCGCTTCGAGCACGCTGCCCATCAGCGTGTCGCGCGTCGGCACCCGTGCGAACACATACTGAAGCGGTGTACGAACCGCGTGTCGAATCGCGTGGGTCGCCAACATGCGACCAAGAGCAGAGCTTTCCCGGCCAAGACAGGTCGTCGCTTGGGCGGTCAGGCGTCGATTCGCCGGATCAGCAGTCTCGGCGGACAGCATCTCCCAGCCCACCATCGCGCCGTGCCCGCTCTCGGCGATCCAGAACTGAAAGATCTCGTCCTGTGACTTCAGAGCGCGCTCGAAAAAGCGATTCAACCGTATCGCGCTGGGGAGCAGGCCGTCCCAATACTCCGCATGCTTTTCGCAGAGCCGAACGACCCCGCCGAGGTCAGAAACCCCTCCCTGTCGGATGATCAGCCGGTTTGCCGGCGGGATCGTGGATGTACGAAGCACCGGATCCACGAGTATGCGCCTAGATGACCCGGTTGGACAATAGCCATGATCGCGTGCGGGAAAAACTCGGAGCTACGGGCTACTCGACCGACGGGCAGCTCAGTGGATTCGACGCCGCTGCGTTGTTTTCATCGTCACATTCGTTGTACTGCTGGCCGCCCACCCCGTCTTCGTCCACGGTGGCCGAAACGACGATCGCGCCAATCGAGGGACCGTCGGGGATCGCGAACACGACCTCGAGCTGCTCGGACTGTCCCGGGAGCAACCATCCAGAAGTCGCAACCGTGCCGAGGTCGAAGACCCGCCCATCGTCGCTGGTCACCACGACGTGGGTGAGAATCCCCGGCGGGACGCTCAACGAGCCATCGTTGCCTACGACGATCGCCAAGACGAAATGACTCTCGTCACAATCGAGTCTCGAAATCTCGCGCACGACGAAGTCGGGAGCATCAAAAAGCCCCCCGGGTTGAACGTTCTGCCGGAAGTTGTTGAGCCTCGAGCGCGTCCAGTTCGTCGCCGGAACGCGTGGAATCTGTCCATCCTCGGTGACGTTAGTGACGCTGTAGCCGTGCTGGTTCCAAATGCGCCGGGTTCGGACCCAGTTGTTGTCGGCATCTTCCCAAATCTCGATGCCACCCAGACCCGGATTGGTATTCGGCTCGGGAATGACGACCTCGGACTTCCCGTCGTTGTCGACGTCGACGACGATGGGCATTTCCACTCGCGTGTTGCTGCTGTGGGTAGGGTCCTCATACAGAATGGCGCCGTCAGACCCTCGGAAGATCCGGAACGTCGTTTCGTCGGCATACACCACCTCGGCCGAGCCATCGCCTTCGAAGTCGAAAACGCTGGACCCCGTCGCGCGGCTAGAGCAGTCGTCGTTCTCGACCATCCAGCGGACCCACTCGCGCTCACACTCGGGGGGTAGCGGGTCCCCCGTACACTGGAAATCAAAAACCACGTAGGCGGTCGAGCTCGCCGTACCGACCTCGGCAAATCCATCTCCGTCGAAGTCCGCCACGGTCGGCGGTCCGCTCTCGTTTGCGCCCGCGGTGTCGACCACGACCTGCGAGCCTTCGCTGATGACGGGATTCCCTGCGGAGTCGAACGCCGGAAGATGCAGCGCTCCACCGCATAGAATCCGTTCCGGCGGCAGCAGGTCTCCGTCCTCGTCGTACAAGGGAGCGGATGGTACGTAGGCGGCCGGAGAGTACGTCGGGGGCTCCACATCGTCGTAATCTGAAGGTTCGAGATGCTGGAAGCCAGGGATTCGAATCGGAAGTGGAATTCCCGCAACGGGGGAACCGTCATGATTGAGAATGAACAGCTCTCCGAGGCGAATGATGACGACTTCTCCGTCGTCGTCGTCATCGAAGTTGCCAACGGCGTTGTAGCCGTCGCAATCGAGCGAACCCCCACAGCTAGAGTTGACCGTCGTGTACTCGTAGGTCCAACGTTCGCTACCGTTGTAATTGTAGACCGTGTTGCCAGCGATCACTTCCTGTAGGCCATCTCGATCGAGGTCGGCCACGGTCGACACCGGGCCAAGGAACGCGTTGTTGCCGATCCCGAGGTTCGATCCCGGAGTCGACGCTTCGAGGTCGCGCCCATCCCAGGCGAGCGCGCCCGGAGGGAGGTCGATGTCGTCAGGGCCCTTCCCCGTCAGGCCGTCGAGCACGACGTTCCCGATGATGATCTCGGGCCTGCCATCGGCGTTCAGGTCGGCAATCGATGGTTGAGCCCCGCCGCGACTGTGCCGGTTGCTGGGAAGATCATCGTTCTGCCACATGACTTCCCAGGCCGATCCGTCGTCGGCCGTCCGTCGCCAAGCGACGGTGCCACCGTTTTTGAATGTCGCGACGATCTCCGGGACCCGCTCGGTGCTCATGTCGTCAGGATGCAGGTTGCCCAGCGCGATTCCGGTGGAGTTCCCGATCCAGTCACCCGAGTCGAGACCCTTTAGAGTCGCGTGCGTGCTCATCGTCCCATCGCCGTTGCAGCCACCGGAAACGATGCGCAGAACGCCTCGGCTGGTGCAGCAACCGTTTGCGGCACGATTGAAGCTGACGAACACGATGTCCGGAATGTCGAACACGTCGGTCGCCCCGTCGCCGTTGTCGTCGGTCAGATTCGCGACCGAGGGCGTCATCACGACCTCGCTCATGCCTGCGATTTCAATTTCCTCGTCGCTGGCTCCCGGCAAGGCAAGCGGGGGCGTCCACCTGCAGCCGATCGTCGGTTCAAAATCGCCGACGCGAGGCTCAAACTCGCAGACCTCGACCGAGTCACGCGGAATGCATACGCCGAGGCTCCGTTCACAGAGTTCGTCGACCTCGCAATCTTCCCCGGATGTGCACTCGTCGAGTAGTGGAACGCAAGCACCTCCGATACAGCCCTCGCCGCTCGCACAGCAGAGCTCATCGTCATTTCCGCAGAGCTGCAAGGGATCATCGCATTGCGCGACGCACGCTCCCTCGAAACACATTTCCGTGCTTTCGCAGCAGACCCCGTTGCATTCGACTTCGTTTCCGCAATCCGTGACGCAGCTCCCGTCCCGGCAGACGCTGCCGACGCCACAGCACTGAGCCGTCCCGCCGAATACGCAGGCGGCTTGGTCTCCGCAGATCGAAGTGCACAGGCCCTCTGGAGAGCACTCTTGTCCGAACGGGCAGTTGCAGCCGAAGACGATGCGGCCATCGGGGCTGACCGTCCCGCCGCTTCCCCCCGCGCCAATTCGAGGTGGAGAGCTCGTCGAAGCATCGCCACAGCCGGCCACGGCCACGCAGAGCACGGCCATACGAATCGATGCGCGCATATTTTGAAATATAAGTGTAATATTCTAGTCATGCCAACCATCGGGGCTCGCTTGCGTTTGGGCCCCTGATCAGTAGAACATGTTTCAGTCGTCGCCCTCTGGGCCGCGAAGAAACAGGAGCAGATCGATGGCCATTGTCGAACCACTTTCCCCGACCTCCGAGGGGCGCCGGAGGCTTGGGATCCGGAGCCCGGCCACGCGCGAATCCGTGGGCGAGATCCTCGTCAACGGCCAAGCCGACGTGGAGGCTGCGATCGCCAAGGGGCAAGACGCGCAGCGAGAATGGGCCCGGGTGCCCGTCGCGGAACGCGCGCGCATCGTTGGGAGTGCAATCGACGTTCTGGTCGAGCAGCGCGAAGCGGTGATGAAGACGATCATCGACGAAACGGGCAAGACGAAGCTCGAGTGTTTGATCATGGAGGTCCTTCCATCCTGCGACTACATCAACTTCTGGTGCGGGAGGGCGGTCAAGGAGCTTTCGGACGAGAAGCGAAAGCTCCATGGTTATCTTCGTCCTTACAAGAAGCTCCTGATGCACTACCGGCCGCTTGGCGTCGTCGGCATCATCACGCCTTGGAACGGCCCCTTTTCCTTGGCGATGAACCCCACAGTGCAGGCGCTACTCGCGGGCAACGCGGTCATCTTGAAGCCCTCTGAAGTCGCGCCGTACTCCGGCGACTGGGCGGTCCGACTCCTGAGGGAAGCGGGGGTGCCCGAAGGCGTCGTGCAGACCGTGCACGGTGATGGCGAAACGGGAGCAGCGCTGGTTCGCGGCAACGTCCAGAAAATCTCGTTTACCGGCAGCGTTCGAACCGGCAAGAAGATCGCTGCAACCTGCGCGGAGCGGCTGATTCCATACACGCTCGAGCTCGGCGGCAAAGACGCCATGATCGTCTGCGAAGACGCCGACCTCGAACGCGCTGCCGGAGGAGCGGTCTTCAACTCCATGCTGAATTCGGGCCATGTCTGCATGGGCGTGGAGCGGGTCTACGTGGTCGAATCCGTGGCCGACGAGTTCGAAGAACGCGTACGGAAGATCGTCGGCGAGCTCCGATACGGCTCTGGCGATGACGTCGACGTGGGCTCGGTGTTTTGGGATCGTCAATTGCCGATCATCGAACGACACATTGAGGATGCGAAAGCGAAAGGAGCCGAGATCGTAGTCGGTGGAGAAGCCGACACCCGCGATGGCCTCTTCTACAAGCCAACATTCGTGCGCAACCTCAACCACTCGATGGAGCTGATGCAGGAAGAAACCTTTGGACCGATCGTCTCGGTCATGCGTGTTGCAGACGTAGAAGAGGCAATTCGTCTTGCCAACGATTCACAATACGGGCTCAGCGGGAGCGTCTGGACCAGCAACATTCAGAAGGGCATCGAGATTGCAAAACGACTCGAAACGGGCTCGGTCGTGATCAACGATGCGTCGATGGCCTACGGCGCGCCGGAAGCGCCGTTCGGTGGCATGAAGGACAGCGGTGTGGGCCAGGTCAACGGCCTCGGAGGGCTTCGGGGATACACCCATCAGCAACCGATCTTCATCGACCGCTGGGCAGTCAAGAAGGAGCGCGTTTGGTACCCCCATACGGCCAAAACCGTAGATGAAATCGACGGAATGATTCGCTTCATCTACGGGAGCGCGCTCAAGAAACTCGGCTTCTTTTCCTAGGCCACTTCGTCCCGTATAATTGAGACATGGCCCGTCCCCGTGACTCGCTCATGCCGTTGGTGCGCAACGGCGTGGATAAGGCAGCGAATCGCCTTTCGCATGTCGGCTACGGCGTGCTGCCCTGGGTCGTTCAAAGTTGGCGCCGTGTTCACGTAGAACACAACGTGCCGTACCGAAACACGGGCAGGCGGTCACACCTACTGGACATTTACCGAAGCAGGGAGGCCGTTGGGTCTCTACCTACGATCGTCTACATCCACGGCGGCGCGTTCTCGATGATGTCGAAGGACACCCATCGGATCATGGCGTACGTTCTGGCGGCCCAGGGCTATCAGGTCTTCAACATCAACTACCGGCTCGGCCCCGTACACAGCTATCCGAAGCCCCTCAAGGATGCGATCGCGGCGTTCGAGTGGGTGCTCGACAACGGGGCCAAGTACGGTGCCGATACCACGCGGCTGGCGATCATTGGAGAGTCCGCCGGCGCGAATCTCACTGCGGCGCTGGCGTATTGCGCAACGCATCCACGCCCGGAGCCGTTCACCCGGAGCATCTTCGAGCGCGACGCGAAGATCGTCTGCGTCGCTCCCCTGTACGGTTTGCTCGACGTGCACGACGTCCGGCGCTTTTGGCGCGACCCGGAAAAGAGCCGGCGCATGGCAAGCTGGATCAAAGGCGAGATAAGAGGCACCGCCTACTCCTACCTGGGCCGGCGTCTAAACCGAGCACTGCAGTTTCCACTGGCCAGCCCACTGCGGCTGTTTGAGAGGCCGGCAGTTCGAGGGAGTCGGCCGCTCCCGCCGTTCTTCACGACGGTGGGGACCGCTGATCCGCTGTTGGGAGACACGATTCGCTTGAACGATGCGCTTGCGAGACGGAACACCGAATGCGAGATGCACGTCTTCCGCGGAGAGATCCACGCATTCAACGTGATGCTTTGGCGCGCTGCTGCGCGAGAGCAATGGGGTGCTCTCTTTGATTTCCTCGACAAGCACATGCACGGCACTGCGGCGCAAGCGCCCGAGCAGGCGCCGCACTACGTTTCGCTGGCCGAGACGTTTGCCGAATAGTCGCGGGTTTCGACCGTTTCGGCGAATGGCAGCGGCTCGATCGCTCTTCCGTGCCGTCGCGCCCAGGCTCGCGTGAAGACTGCGCCCAACAGGAAGATCTGCGTGGTGTAGTAGATCCACAGAAGCAAAACGATCAGCGAACCAGCCGCCCCGTAGATCGACGCCGGGCTCGCGTAGCCGAGGTAGATGCCGATCAGAAAGGAGCCGCCTAGGACGAATAGGCAAGTCACCGCAGCGCCTACCCAGACGTCACGCCAGGAGATCACGGCGTCGGGAAGCCAGCGGTAGACCAGGGCGATCAAGGGCGCGATGACGGCAAACGCGCTGCCAAACTCAGCCAAACTCAGCATGTATTGGCTGTCGCCGAAGAGGCGAGCCGCCGCCGCGGCGCCCGAGTGCAGCACGACCAAGGCAATGAGCGAGCTTCCGAACACCAAAACCATTCCAAAGGCGAGCAGACGCCGCTGGACCAGATGCAAAGTCTCCGAACGACTGGCGTGAACCAAGAGCTTGGGTCGAATGCCCCACATGTGGTTGAGCGCACGCCGCAGCATGGAGAACAAGCGCGCGGAGATGTAGAGCATGAAGATCGCGCCGATTACGGGAGCTGCAAAGCTCGTCGCCTCATCGCCGAGCTTGACGATTGTGTTGATGAGGTAGGCAGCCAGATCGGGACCGAGAAAGGCCGCAACCTGCCCGACGAGCTCCTCGCGCGCCGTCGACTCCGACATGACCAGCGAGGCGATGAGCAAGGCGACGACGCCGAGCGGCGCAATCGCCAACGACGCATAGAAGGCGATTGCCCCGGAGAGCAATCGCCCATCATGCGACGCAAAGTAGCGCCAAGTCTCGATCAAGAGCGAGACCATCGTGGCTCAGTAGCGGTAGTAGCTCGGCTTGAACGGCCCCTGTGGCGATATCCCGAGGTATTCGGACTGTGCCGGCGTGAGCTTGGTGAGCTTCGCGCCAAGCTGCCCGAGGTGGAGCTCCGCGACCTTCTCGTCGAGCTCCTTGGAGAGCACGTAGACCTTTCCGTCTTCATAGCGGTCGCGCTCGGTCCAGAGTGAAATCTGGGCGAGCACCTGGTTGCTGAACGAGTTGCTCATCACGAAGCTCGGGTGGCCGGTGGCGCAGCCGAGGTTCACCAGGCGACCTCGGGCAAGCACGATGATGCGCTTACCATCGGGGAAGATGAAGTGGTCGACCTGCGGCTTGATCTCCTCTTCGGTGATCCCGTTGGACGGGTCGGTGAGCCAGGCGATCTGAATCTCGGAATCGAAGTGACCTATGTTGCAGAGGATGGCCTCGTTCTTCATCTGCTTCATGTGCTCGCCGGTGACGACGTCGCAGCAGCCCGTGGCCGTGACGAAGATGTCAGCGATCGGAGCGGCCTCTTCCATCGTCACGACCTGGAGGCCCTCCATCGTCGCCTGGAGTGCGCAAATCGGGTCGATTTCGGTCACCAGAACGCGAGCGCCCGCGCGGGCCATCGCTTGGACGCAACCCTTGCCCACGTCGCCGTAGCCGGCGACGACCACCACCTTGCCGGCGATCATCACGTCGGTCGCCCGCTTGATGCCGTCAACGAGCGACTCGCGGCAGCCGTAGAGGTTGTCGAACTTCGACTTGGTCACCGAGTCATTCACGTTGATCGCGGGGCACTTGAGCGTGCCGTCGCGTTCCATTTCATAGAGCCGATGCACGCCGGTCGTGGTCTCTTCGGAGAGACCGAGGATGCGATCGGGGCCTTCGAATAGGTCCGGATACTGCTCGTGGACAATCGCCGTCAGATCACCCCCGTCGTCGAGCAGAATGTTCGGCGCCTTGCCGCCGTCGAATGCGCGAATCTGCTGGTGGATGCACCAGTCGTACTCCTCCTCGGTCTCCCCCTTCCAGGCGAAGACGGGAACGCCGGTGGCGGCGATCGCCGCAGCGGCATGGTCCTGAGTCGAGTAGATGTTGCAGCTCGTCCAGGTGACCTCTGCGCCTAGGTCGCGAAGCGTCTCGATCAGAACTGCGGTCTGAATCGTCATGTGAAGGCAGCCCGCAATCCGGGCGCCAGCGAGCGGCTTTGAAGCGCCGTACTCTCGTCGAAGCGCCATCAGGCCCGGCATCTCGTGCTCGGCGATTGCGATTTCCTTTCGTCCCCAGTCGGCCAACGAAAGGTCGGCAACTTTGTGCTTCAGATCTGGATTTGGGCTCATGATTGTGTTGTCTCCTATTTCGGTCCACGTTGCGCTGCGAGCACCTGCCACTTCAAATGGGCGTCAGGCCCGGGCCCGTAGCGCGCCGCGGGAATTTCAAATACGTCGGGATGAATCAACCCCGCTGACTTCGCGAAACGAGAAAGCTCATCGCGGTCGAATCCTAGCCAGAGGTCGGCCTGGCGCTCCCGCATGAGCTCGTCATCGTGGGAGCCATAGTCGATGACCACAGCCTGGCCACCCGGGCGAACGAGCGAGGCCAGCAGCGACACCACCTGCTGCGGTTTCGGTGCATGGTGAAGCAGGCGTACGGCGAACACTGCGTCGGCACCGCCGAGCTCGCAAACCCGATCCGAGACGGCTGGATCGTCGTACTCGGCTTGAATGAGCTCGACGTGATCGTAGCCGTGGCTCGCAAGCCTCCGCTGGGCGGCTGCCAGTTGCTTTTCGGAACGGTCGACCGCGATGACCCGATCGAACAGCGGCGCGAGCAGCTCGACGAGCGCACCGTCGCCAGTGCCCAGGTCGACCGCGAGAGATCGTCGGGGCAGCAAGGTGCGGATCGCCGTGAGGTACGCCGACCATTCGGACACCGACCTTGGCGATGCATCGTCTGCCGGTTGCTCGAAGAATGCGCGCGCCTGGTCGTCCCGCGCTTTGATAACGGTGGCGACGCGCTCGAGGCTGCCATCCTCGCTGCAAAGTGCTCGCCCGGATCGAATCGCGTCGGCCAAGAGGGGATCCCCGTTTACATCCGGCGAGAGTCTCGCAAACGCGCGCGTCCCTTGGCGGCGTACGGCAACCAGCCCCGCCTCCCGGAGCAGCTTCAAATGCTTGGAGACATTCGGCTGCGCTTCCCGCGTGAGCTCCGCGAG
>CAMYJN010000022.1 GCA_947258625.1 uncultured Polyangiaceae bacterium
CGCTCGTGGGCGTTGATGCGGACCGAGAAGGTCCCGTCCTTGCTGAACAGGAACTCGGGCCCGGCGTACCCCTGGCGGACGTGCCAGCGGATGGCGCCGGCCGTCGTCAGCGCCTTCGCACGCAACGCTCTGTCCCACGCCTCCATGGCATCGGGCGTCTTCCGCTCCATGCCGGCCAACATGATCACAGGCTTGCCCGCGAAGATATCGGCTCGTGTGTGTGACTTACGGAACTGATCATCGAGGGTGAAGTCCGTCGCCGCGCTTGCCACGGACGCGAGCACAAAAAGAAGGAGCGTGAGGGTCAGACTGCGCCGTCTCATGGTGTTCAGCATCGGCCTCAGGCGCGGTTTGCCAAGGTGAAGAGCCGTGGAGAGGGAGCATGAGGCTTCAGGGGTGCCGCTGAGCCTAGGGTCGGGTACGGTGGCCCATGCGAATCTCAAGGGGCGCGCGGATGCTCGCGCCAGTCACCCTCATTCTGAGCGTCTTGCTGGGCTGCAGCAGTCCAAGCACCACACTCCCGCCGATCTCCGAAGACGCGAGAGCGGCGCCACTTCCAGGCAAGTTCGTCTGGCACAACCTGATCACCGCCGACGCCGAAGCGGCACGGGCGTTCTACGGCGAGCTCTTCGGCTGGGAGTTCGAGCTGCAAGACGGCGGACGATACTCGGTGATCTCGTACGGCGGCCGCAACGTCGGCGGCATTCTCGACGCCACGAAGACGGGAGACGTGCCGAAGCGAGCGCACTGGTTGAGCGCGATTTCGGTGAATGACCTCGACGCCGCGTTGAAGGCAGTCTCTTCGGCGGGCGGAAAGCAGCTCGAGGCTCCGATCGACGTTGTGGGGATCGGCCGCGTCGTCACGATCGAGGACGCGGACGGTGCCGTTCTTCACATTCTCGCGCCAGCCCACGGTGACCCGCCGGACGGCGAAGCTGCCGTTCACACATGGCTCTGGCACGAGCTGCTCGCGAACGATCCGAAGCGTGCCCTCTCGTTCTACGAAGAGGCGTTCGGGTACCAAGTGAAGACCGTCGTCCGCGATTCGGGGCGTGACTACAACGTTCTTTGGAACTCGGGCGCCCCTCGCGGCGCCGTGCTCCAGAACCCATTCGACGACGTGCGCTCCATCTGGATTCCGTACGTTCGAGTCGACGACCCAGAAGCCCTCGCAGACCGGGCAGTTGCCCTTGGCGGAGAGATCGTAATCCGGCCTCGGCCTGACGTTCGCAACGGAACACTCGCAGTGGTCCTCGACCCCTCGGGCGCACCCGTTGCACTTCAAAAATGGTCGCCTCGGAGCGAGGCAAAGGAGCAGCCATGAAGAAAGCAATCGAGCGAGCCTTGCTCCTAGCGCTTGCGCTCGCATGCCTCGCTTCAACGAGCTGCGGCGCCTACTACGGCGAGACCTACGTCGGATACGGCTACGCCGGCGGCAACTACTACAACGACGTCTTCTACACCCCGCCCATCGACCGCGCCGGGTTCTACGGTTATCCGTACTAATGCTCGGGGACACTCTCCGGGTACACAAGTGCCGGATTTCACAACGATTCTCACGCAAAGATCGCAGCGCATGAAGTGATGCGGCGCTGCGATCTTTGCCGGAGGAAGCACGTGAATTCGAGAGGTTATGAGGTGGGAGAGTGTCCCGGGGCCGGATCTGCTACGTTCGGCGGCCCATGGCGGACCCCAAGATCACGCTAGAGCAGGTTTTGCACGTTGCAAAGCTAGCCAGGCTGACCCTGTCCGATGAGGAGGCGCGCCAGATGCAGGAGCAGCTGGACGCGATCCTCGGATACATGGAAGGGCTCGACGACCTCGACGTGTCCGAGGTTCCGCCGACGTTTCATTCGATTCCCATGGATGCGCCCCTGCGGCCCGACGTGCCCGAACGGTGCAGCGACCGCTCCGAAACGCTGGCGCAGGCGCCGGCGAGTGAGGCTGGCGGTTACGCGGTGCCGCTCGTGCTCGAGGTCGATTCGTGAGCGGCTTCCCGTGGCAGAGCGCCTTCGAGATTCGCGAACAGGTTGCCGTCGGTTCCGCGAGCGCGGTCGAAGTTACGCGAGCCTACCTCGCGCGCGCCGAAGAGCTCAACACAACCCTCGCGTGTTTCCTCACGATCGATCACGAGGGCGCGCTCGCGGCCGCGGCCCAGGTCGATCACAAGCGGGCGGCCGGCGAAGCGTTGGGGCCCCTGGCCGGCGTTCCCATCGCCGTGAAAGACAACCTGTGCACACGTGGCGTTCGGACGACCTGCGCATCGAAGATCCTCGGCGAGTACGTCCCGCCTTACGATGCACACGTCGTCGAGGCCCTACGCGCATCGGGCGCCGTGCTCCTCGGGAAGACGAATCTCGATGAGTTCGCGATGGGCTCATCGAACGAGAACTCTGCGTTCGCCAATGTACACAATCCCTGGGCACTCGATCGCGCGCCCGGGGGCTCTTCGGGCGGCTCGGCTGCCGCAACGGCTGCGGGCTTGGCTCCCTTGGCGCTCGGCAGCGACACGGGCGGTTCGGTGCGCCAGCCTGCGGCGTTTTGCGGAATCACCGCCATCAAACCAACCTACGGCCGTGTTTCCCGGTATGGGCTCGTGGCGTTTGCATCGTCGCTCGACCAGGTGGGACCCATGGCGCGTTCGGTGCGGGAGGCTTCGCAGCTGCTCGAGGTGGTGGCGGGCCACGATCGGCGCGATGCCACGTCGGCCGAGCGTGACACCGGCAACTACCTCGCCGCCTGCGACCGCGGTGTGAAGGGGCTTCGTGTCGGTGTGGTGCGCGATTTGCTCGATGGCTTGCAGGACGCGGAGGTTCGCGCGAGCGTCGAGTCGGCGCTCGGTGCGCTCGAGCAGGAAGGTGCAATTTTGGTCGACGTTGCGCTTCCACATGCCCAGCACGCGGTCTCGGTGTACTACCTCATCGCGACGGCCGAGGCGTCGAGCAATCTCGCCCGATTCGATGGGATTCGCTACGGCCTTCGGGTTCCGGGCAAAGACCTGACCGAGACGTACACAAAAACGCGAGCGGAGGGCTTCGGCCCCGAGGTACGCCGACGCATCATGCTCGGCACCTACGCTCTGTCGGCCGGGTACTACGACGCCTTCTATCTCAAGGCGCAGCGGGTTCGCACCCTGATCCGGCGCGACTACGACACCGCGTTCGAGCATTGCGATGTGGTGTGCACGCCAACCACGCCGACGCCGGCGTTCGCGCTCGGTGAAAAGACGAGCGACCCGCTCGAAATGTACCTCGCCGACATCTTTACCTTACCTCCAAGCCTTGCCGGCCTGCCGGCGATCAGCACGCCAAGCGGTCTTTCCGGCGGGGGGCTTCCCGTCGGTCTGCAGCTCGTCGCGCCTCCGTTCGAGGAAGAGGTTCTTTGTAGCGTGGCGCAGGCTGTCGAAGACCAGTGTGGGCTGCTCAGCACGCATCCCTCGGCGCTTCCCTGACGCCTATTTGGGGCCGGCCTGCTTGTGTTTCGCTTCGGCCGGCGGCTGTAGCGCCCGGATCGACGCTCTCGAGCGCCGTTCTTCGCCGGCGACCTCAACGCGGTTTCGGCCTCGGGCCTTGGCACGGTAGAGGGCTTGGTCGGCCTGCTCGATCAAAGCGTCAGCCGTGATGCCGGGACGAAGCATGGCGAGGCCGATGCTGACGCTGATGTGCTCCGGCCCTTCTTCTCCCTGCGCGCTGGTGGCGAGCCGTCCCCGGAGCCGTTCGGCTACGATCCGCGCAGCGGCTAGCTTGATCTCGGAGAAGATCACGAGGAACTCCTCACCGCCCCAGCGCGATACGATGTCGTTTCGGCGGACGTACTCGGTGAGCGACTTCGCGATGTGCTGCAGAACCTGGTCGCCCGCCGCATGGCCGTACTCGTCGTTGATCGCCTTGAAGTGATCGACGTCGCACATGGCCACGCAAAGCCCGGTGTTGTTACGACGCGATCGGGCGATCTCCTCTTCGAGGCGCTTGCTTGCGTGACGGCGGTTGTAGAGCCCCGTGAGCCCATCGGTCAGCGCGAGGAGCTGTGTCTCTTCGACCAGGAACAGAGACTTCACCAAGATGCCCAAGGCATCGGCGATGAGCTCCAAGCAGCGAAGATCGGACGCGGTGCAGACGCTGGCGCCACCAAAGACCTGCAGGGTACCCAGGGTCTCGTCGCGGACACCGATGTTGCAGCTGTACGATCGCCCGCCGATGACGTGAGGCCCGGTGCCGTATTTCGGGTCGGAATCGACCGTCGTGTGCGTCGCGCCGATGCTCTTTTCGGGAATCCCCAGCGCAGCTAGCCCAGCGGTAGGCGTGTCTTCGGGCCAGGGCCCCCTCGCGCGAATCGTGTAGGTCGGGCCGCCCGGGCCGAGGAGCTGCAGCACCAGATACGGGCAGCCGACGACTTCTCCAGCCAGCTCCAAGACTTTCTCACTGAACTCGTGTCGATCGTGGACGTAGTCCATCAGGCGGCGAACTTCGGATTGGACGACGACGTCGAACAGATGGTGGTCGAGCACGGCGCTGACGCGCTCGAGCGGCGTGCCCGTGACTTCGGGTCGCATGCTGAGGCGCGGCTTGCGGCCTGCCATGATCTCCTCGATGGCGGGCAGGAGCTTCTCATCCATGTCTTCTTTGGCGAGGTAGGCATCCGCGCCAGCGTTGCGACCCCAGAAGCGGGTCTTGGTTTCACTGGCAGCGGTGAGCAGAATGAACGCGATGTCGGCCATGCCCGGGTCGCCGCGGAAGACGCGGCAGAGTTGGACTCCGGTGATCGCATCCATCTCGATGTCGCTCACGACCAGGTCGAAGGTGTGCTCGAGGGTGAGTGCGAGCGCTTCTTCGCCGGACCCGGCTTCGGTGATGTGGAGGCCGATCGTCTCGAGCTTTTGCACGACACGGCTGCGAATCGACGGACTATCGTCGACCACGAGCACCCGAAAGGCTTCGGACGCATTTTTCCCCTGCCCAGTCTCGGAAGGCATTTCCACCCGTCTTCATGATGAGCAAATGCCTATGGAAATGCCAATGTATCTCGGGTCTCGGCGCCGTGGCCTTCCGTCCTCGGTGCGCTATAACCGGCGCGCATGACCGCGTATGAGCCGGTGATTGGCCTCGAAGTGCACGCCCAAATGCGTTCACGAACGAAGCTGTTCTGTGGGTGTCCGACGGAGTACGGGGCGCCCCCCAATGAGCACACATGTCCAGTATGCCTGGCCCTTCCTGGCGCCTTGCCGGTGCCTAACGAAAAGGCGATCGAGCTTGCCGTCCAGGCCGGGCTGGCGCTCGAATGTGAGGTCGCGACCCACAGCGTCTTCGCGCGGAAGAACTACTTCTATCCGGACTTGCCCAAGGGCTATCAGATCTCGCAGTTCGAGCTTCCTTTAAACGGCGCGGGGCATCTTGACATCGAAGTCGATGGAGAGCCCAAGCGCATCGGAATTACGCGCATCCACGTCGAAGAGGATGCGGCCAAGAACATCCACGGCTCGGGGTCGAGCGCGGTCACTGTCGTCGATTTCAACCGGGGCGGCACGCCCTTGATCGAAATCGTGAGCGACCCCGACTTGCGAAGCTCCGAGGAGGCCGAGGCCTACCTTCGCAAGCTGCGCGACCTGCTGATGTTCATCGGTGTCAACGACGGCAACCTCGAAGAGGGCTCGTTTCGCTGTGACGCCAACGTGTCGATACGCCCCGTCGGCCAAGAGGAGTTTGGCACCCGTGCGGAGCTCAAGAACATCAACTCGTTTCGATTTGTGAAGAAGGCGATCGACCATGAGATCGCGCGCCAGGAGGGTGTGCTGCAGAGCGGCGGGACCGTGGTGCAGGAGACCCGCACCTGGAGCGAAGCGCAGGGCAAGACCATTTCGATGCGCAGCAAAGAAGAGGCGCACGACTATCGCTATTTTCCAGATCCGGATCTCCCGCCGGTGGTCGTCACCGAGGAGCGCATCGAAGAGCTTCGCAGAGCGCTTCCGGAGCTCCCCGAAGCGAAGCGGGCGAGGTGGCAAAAAAAGCTCGGGTTGACCGAGTACGACGCGGGCGTCCTTTCCGGTCATCCCGAGATTGCGAAGTACTTCGAAGAGGCAACCCAGGCCTTCGTCGACCAGTCCGGCACCAAGGCCAAGGCCGCTGGCAAAAAGGTCGGTAACTTCATCCAGGCAGAAGTCTTGCGCCACGTGACCACCGACGGGCTCGAGGCTCTGTTCCCCGTCGCGCCGACCGCGGTGGCAGCGCTTCTCGCCTGCGTCGAAGACGGCACCATCAACGGAAAGATCGCCAAGACGGTGTTTGCTTCGATGGTGGAGACCGGCACCGGCCCGAAGGTCATCATCGAGCAGCAAGGTTTGGCGCAGGTGACCGACACCGGGGCCATCGAGGCCGAGGTGAGTCGCATTCTCGAAGCCAGCCCCGCGCAGGTGGCTCAGTACAAAGAAGGCAAGACGAACGTCATCGGCTACTTTGTTGGGCAGGTGATGAAGGCGACCAAGGGCGCTGCGAATCCGAAGGCCGTCAACGAGATTCTTCGACGGCTGTTGGACGAGCGATGACGGCGGGCCTTTCGCGCACACCCTTGAGCGGCGCCGATTGGTTTGCAGTCGAGTTCGACCCGGCCCGCCGAGAGGTGGTGATGCTCGACCAGCGGCTTCTGCCGATGGAGGTCGAGTATCGCCGCTACCGCAAGCCAGATGAAGTGGCGCAGGCGATTCGCGAGATGGTGATTCGTGGGGCGCCTGCGATCGGGGTGGCCGCGGCCTATGCGCTCGCGATGGTGGCGCGCGACGAGCTGGGTGATGCGAAGATGTTTCTGGTCGCCAACGGAACCGCAGGGCGGATCCTGAACGGCACCCGGCCGACCGCGGTCAATCTCGCTTGGTCGATCGCGAGGATGTCGCGCAGGGCTGGCGAGGTTTGCGAGCTTGCTCCGGAGGCTCGCTACCAGGGGATGCTCGACGAGGCCGAGGCGATGCACCGCGAAGACGTGGAAGCCTGCCGCGCCATGGGGGCGCTGGGCGCTGCCGAGGTCCCCGATGGCGCGGTGATTCTCACGCATTGCAACGCCGGAGCCCTGGCGACCGGGGGGTATGGCACCGCGCTCGGCGTGATTCGATCCGCACATGCGCAGGGCAAGGGCATCCGGGTGCTGGCCGACGAAACACGCCCCTACCTTCAGGGCGCGCGGCTCACCGCATGGGAGCTTCATCAAGACGGGATCCCCGTCGAGGTGATCACGGACAGCATGGCAGGGCACTTCTTCCAGAAGGGAGAAATCCAGTTCGTGGTGGTGGGCAGCGATCGAATCGCAGCCAACTCCGACGTGGCCAACAAGATCGGCACGTACCCGCTGGCCGTCCTCGCCAATCAACACGAGGTGCCGTTTACGGTTGCAGCGCCCTGGAGCACGGTCGACGTTCGGGCGCGCTCGGGAGCCGACATCCCGATCGAGGAGCGCTCCCGCGATGAAGTGGCGAGCATTGGAGACACCATGTTGGTCGCAGACGGAATTCCCTGTCGGCATCCGGCCTTCGACATCACCCCAGCGCGCCTCGTCGATGCAATCTACACGGAGCGCGGGATCATTCGCCCGAAGATCGGCGAGCGTCCAGACGTCCTGCGCGGCTAGCTCAGAGTCGAAGCAGTGCAGCGCCCCAGTTCAAGCCGGCACCAAGGGCGAGAAAGCACAAAAGATCGCCTTCGCGAATGCGGCCCTCACGTCGAAGCTCGTCGGTGAGGATGCCGATCGTGGCCGCCGAGGTGTTGCCGTAGCGCGCGATGTTCGAAGGGATCTTTTCGGGAGGAATCCGAAGCGAATCCCGGACGGCCCGATTGATTCGGTCGTTGGCCTGGTGCGCGATGAAACAGTCGATCTCGTCTTGGGAGACGCCGTGGGTTTCGCAGAGCGATTTCACGGTGCGCGAGAGTGTTTGAACCGCCTTTTTGAGAAGGGAAGGGCCGCGCATCTGCGGAATGTGCTCCTCGGCGAGCAGTGCCTCCGGGCTGACGTAGGGAATGCGCCGAAAGCCAACCCCCGGAACGTACAAATGGTCGAAGGCGTCTCCGTCGCTGTGCAGCTCGGCGCCGAGAAGACCGCCGTTGGGCGCCTGGCTTTGCCGGAGGACCATCGCAGCGGCGCCGTCGCCGAAAACCACGGCCAGGCCTCGATGCCGGTTCGCGCGCTCGTAGGCTTCCGGCGACACCTCGCCCTCGGCTTCGGAACGCACGAGGTCCCAGTCCGACCAGGGCATGAAGCCGGCGTGAACCTCGGCGCCTGCCAAAAGGATCGTCTTCGCAGCGCCGGATTGGACGAGGGCGTTGGCCAGTTGCAAGCCGTAGGGGATCGCCGCGCACTGTTGCCGAATGTCGAGCGCCGGGACGCCGGAGATCCCGAGCTTCGCGCCGAGAAGTGGGCCCGAGCCAGGAAAGAAGTGGTCGGGCGTCATCGTGGCAAAGATGATGTAGTCGATGTCCGATACCTCGAGACCCGCATCGTCGATCGCCTGCCTGGACGCCTCGACGGCCAGGTCGCTCGGACCTTGACCGTCACGCGCGAAGTAGCGCTGCTTGATTCCGGTGCGTGCCTCGATCCATTCGTCGCTGGTGTCCATCACGCGGGCGAGCGCGTCATTTGGCACCGGTTCGCCAGGGAGATGGCGCCCGGTCCCGAGGATCGTCACGCCGCTCATGCGAGGATCTCGCCTTGCCAGAGGGCTTCCGGACCGCTGCGGCGGCGCACCAGACGTGAGCGCGAACCGTCGACGAGAACCTCGGGGGGCAAGGGGCGTGCATTGTACATGCTCTGCATCTCCCGCCCGTAAGCGCCGGCTCCGCGAATGGCCAGCAAGTCTCCCTGCTTCACTTCCGGCAAAGGGCGATCCTTCGCAACGAAGTCGCCCGACTCGCAGACGGGTCCGACGACGTCGACCGACACGAGATCGGCGCCAGGGTCCGGCTCCGCGATGGGCATGATCGCGTGGTAGGCGCCGTAAAGCGCCGGGCGGATGAGCTCGGTCATGGCGGCGTCGACGATGACGAAGCGGCGATCGCCTTGCATCTTGGTGTAGAGAACGCGCGTCAAGAGCACACCGGCATCACCCACTAGCGCTCGCCCGGGCTCGGTGATGATCTGGATCTCCGGGCGCAACATGCCGGAGGCTTGTAGGCCTTCCCGGATCGCTTCGCCGAACCGGGCGGCGGGCGGATAGGCGTCGACTTCTTGCCCGTAGTGCATGGGCCAGCCGCCGCCAACGTCGATCGCGCGCAACTTTGCCCCTCGGTCGATGCAATGGCCGGCGAAGCTGCAGAGGATCTCGATGGCTTCGCGGAGCGGACGGGGTGACGAAAGCTGCGAGCCGATGTGACAGGCGACCGCTTCGAGGTCGAGGTGGGGGCTCTTGAGGATTCGGGGAACGATCGACTCGGCGACCGGAATCGCTAGACCAAACTTCGACTCGCGAAGCCCGGTCGCGATGTAGGGATGGGTCTCGGCATCGACATCCGGGTTGACGCGCAAGCCGATGGCCAGGGGCCGACCGAGCTCCTCGGCGACACTTTCAACGACATCGAGCTCTTGGATGTTTTCGACGTGCAGAGCGCGAATTCCGGCGTTCGCAGCCTCCACGATTTCCTCGCGCCGCTTGCCGACTCCGCTGTAGACGATGCGATCGGGCGGGAACCCTGCCTTGAGCGCGCGCTGCATCTCTCCTGCAGAGACGATGTCCGCACCGCAGCCCTGAGCGGCCAGGCGAGCGAGAACGGACAGATTGCCGTTGGCCTTGACGGCGTACGCGATCAGGTGCGGGGCAAAAGCGAGCGCTTCGTCGATCGAGCGATAGGCGTCATCGATCGCTGCGCCCGAGTAGACGAATGCAGGCGTGTCGACCTCGTCGGCGATCGATTCCAACGCCACGTCTTCGCAGACGAGCGCACCATCTCGATACGAGAACCACGGCGATTCCGGAATGTGCACGTTGGACACGGCAATCCTTTATGCGTCCCTGCGCGCCTGCAGTCGACCCCGGAGCTCAGCGATGGCAGCCGCCACCCGCCCGCGGGCCGGCCCTCCAAGCACATCCCGCCGCTCGACCGCGGTTTCCATGTCCAGGGCGTAGAAGATCGTGTCGTCGAAGGCTTCGTGCTCGTCTTGGTAGGCCTCGAGCGGAAGCTCCGAGAGCGTCTTGCCCTCCTTCACGGCCTTTTGAACCAGCCTGCCCGCGACATGATGCGCCTCGCGGAACGGCACGCCTCGCAGTGCAAGCCAGTCGGCCACCTCGGTGGCATCCAAAAAGCCCGCCTGAAGGGAAGCCGCCATTCGATCTTTGTCGAACCTGGCCGAGCCGATCGCGCCACTCAGGACCGCCAGGCAATCGTGAACCGTGTCGAATGCGTCGAAGACCGGGGCCTTGTCCTCTTGAAGGTCTCGGTTGTAGGTGAGCGGAAGGCCCTTGAGCATGACCAGGAGGTTGACGAGGGAGCCGACCACCCGGCCCGTCTTGCCTCGCACGAGCTCCGGCATGTCCGGGTTTTTCTTCTGCGGCATGATCGACGAGCCCGTGGTGAATGCGTCGCTCATCTGCATGAAGGCAAACTCCTGACTCGACCAGAGCACGAGCTCTTCGGAGATCCGCGAAAGGTGAACCGCGCAGATGGCGAGCGCGCCCACCGATTCGAGAAGAAAATCCCGGCTGCTGACCGCGTCGAGTGAGTTGCGCATGGCATGATCGAACCCGAGCGCCTTGGCCGTGGCCTCTCGGTCGATCGGAAAGGTCGTGCCCGCGAGAGCCGCGCTGCCGAGGGGCGACTCGTTCATGCGCTTGGATGCATCGAGGAGTCGGCCGCGGTCGCGGTCGAGCATTTCGGCCCAGGCCATGAGGTGATGCGCCAGGCGAATCGGCTGCGCCCGCTGCAGGTGCGTGTACCCCGGCATCAGGAAGTCGAGGTGCCCATCGGCCTTGTCGACCAAAACCTCCAGCAGCGCGTCGATGTCCGCGACGAGGGACGCGCAGGCTTGTCGCGTCCAGAGCCGCATGTCCGTTGCGACCTGGTCATTTCGGCTTCGGCCGGTGTGCAGCCGTCCGCCGGCGTCGCCGATCGCGTTCGTCAGCGCCGCCTCGATGTTCATGTGGACGTCTTCTTTGGTTTCGTCCCAGTCGAACTCGCCCCGTTCGATCGAGGTGCGGATCGTTTCGAGGCCACCGACGATTTTGTCGGCGTCTTGCCCGGACAAGATCTTCTGGTCGGCGAGCATGCGCACGTGCGCAATGGAGCCGTCGATGTCCTGAGGCCAAAGCCGGCCGTCGACATCCACGCTGGCGCTGAAGCTCGCTGCGATGGCGTCCAGCTCTTTTTCGAACCGGCCGCCCCATGCCTTGTCACTCATCGATCGTTCTCCGCTATTGCTGCATCGGCACACGCAGGTCTACACGGCGAAGCAGTCGGGAGCCAGCCCGAAGCGTCCAGGCCTCCGTCATGACCGCACACAGCGCAGCG
>CAMYJN010000023.1 GCA_947258625.1 uncultured Polyangiaceae bacterium
CCGTCAAAGTCGGCATCGTGTTCGTGGTGCTGGTCGGTGCGGCGGCTTGGTTGCTCTCCGGCAGCGACAATCCGTTCGTGTATTCTAAGTTGGTGCACGAAGTGATGGGCGCCCCGGACTCGTTCGAAGGCCGCCGCCTGCGAGTCGAGGGCGAGCTGCGCCAGGGTTCGATCGAGTTTCGAGAGGACCCCTGCGAGTGGCGCTTCGTTCTCTACAAAGAGGACAAAGAAATGCCCGTGCGCTTTCCGCAGTGCGTCGTGCCCGATACGTTTCGCGACGGCATGGGCATTCAAGTGACGGTGCAAGGCGAGCTTGGTGACGATGGCGTGTTCCTCGCCAATCAGGTGATCCCGCGCTGCCCCTCGAAGTACGAGATGCAGGAGCGAATGGAAGCCGGCGAGGAAATGCCCTACGACCCCAACGCGCCGCTTCCCGGTCAGACGTAGCGCGGCGAGCTAGCAGAGCCGAGCCCAAAGCGAGAACGCCCGCCTCCTCGATGGTGACGGGCGTTCTTTCGAGCTCGTCGTGACGCGCTACTGAGCGTCGATCTGCGCGCCGCGCTTCTCGTGACGTGCCTTTTCACGGGCCTCGGCGGCATCGATGTTGCGGAGCTGCTTTTCGTGGAGGGCCTTGACGCGGTCGCGCCGGCCTTGGATCTCCTTGAGCTGGGTGGTGTGTCGCTTGTCTTCCTGTGCGCGAGCGCGCTCCTTGCGAGCGGCCTTGGCCGCCGCCGCTCTTTCCTTTTGCGCCGCCTTGCGAGCCTCGGCCTTCGCCTTCAGCTCGGCCTTGCGAGCTTCGGCCTTGGCTTTCTGGGCGTCGCGCTTCGCCATCTGCTCTTCTTTGCGGGCCTGGGCTGCGGCCTTGCCCTTCCCCTCTTCGGCGGCATCGGCAGCTAGGGACTTGGCCTCTTGGGCTTTCTCCTCGGCCTGCTCGGCTTTTTCTTCTGCCTGCTTGGCTTCGCCTTTTGCCTGCTTGGCTTTGCCTTTGGCAGCGTCCGCGGCGCCCTTTGCGCTGTCAGCCCCCTTTTTGGCAGCGCCCTTGGCCTCCTCGTGTTGGTCGGCTTTTGCGGCCGGCACCGTTGCGGCAGACACGCCGAAAACCAATGCCAACGCGATCAATAAAGATGGAACGATTCTCATTCTTTTCCTCCCCATGAGTTGTGGGTCCCGACGTTGTCGCCCCCGCCCACATTCACTCATAGACTAGGCCGCAAACCCCGGCTGCCAAGTGGTTTAGAGATTCTTGACCCCTGCGGCTAAACAGCCGTACAGTGCTGTGCATGAGCGCAGTGGGGGGGGATACGAGCCGCGAACCGCGGCCTTTTCGACGAGTTAACGAGCCTTGGTCGCGACCCCGGGGCGCAGCCGAGGTTCTGGAGCGTTGGAGGGCCGGCTCGACCTGGCGGAACGTCACTTGGAGTCACGCCGTCGCGCCTCACGAGGCCAGCGTCGTGCCGATGCCCGAGTCGCTCGCGCCGGCGCTCGTGAGGGCCATGCGCCAGCGAGGCATACGCGAGCTCTACGATCACCAGGCGCGCGCATTCGAGCTCGCATCCCAGGGCAAGCACCTGGTCGTCGCGACCCCTACCGCGTCGGGGAAGAGCCTTTGCTACAACCTGCCGATCCTCCAGGCGCTGGCTTCCGACCCGAGCGCGACGGCGCTCTATCTTTTTCCAACCAAGGCTCTGTCTCGCGATCAAGAAGAAGCGCTGCGTGCGATGATGCGCGACGCGGATTTGAACGTTGGCACGATCACCTACGATGGCGACACCCCAAACGATGCGCGGCGAGCGGCACGACAGCGCGCCGGGGTGCTCCTCAGCAACCCAGATATGCTGCACGCAGGCATCATGCCGCACCATACTGGGTGGGCGCGGCTTTTCTCGAACTTGAAGTACGTCGTCATCGACGAGCTTCACAGCTATCGCGGCGTCTTCGGCTCGCATCTCGCCAATGTCATCCGGCGCCTACAGCGCATTGCGCGCTTTCATGGCTCGTCACCGACGTTCCTTTTCGCATCCGCCACGATTGGCAACCCACGCGAGCACGCATCGCGCATTTGCGGTGCGCCGGTCGAGCTCATCGATGAGAGCGGTGCGCCGACGGGTCGACGTCAGCTCGTCGTCTACAATCCGCCGGTCGTCAATGCCGAGCTCGGCATTCGTCAGAGCTACATCAAGACGGCGGTGCGGCTCACGCAGGATCTAGTGCGCGCCGGCGTCCCGACCTTGGTCTTCGGCAATTCCCGCAACGGGGTCGAGGTGATGCTCAAATACCTTCGCGACAAGCTCTCGCGGGACCAAATCGACCCTTCAGCGATTCATGCGTACCGCGGCGGCTATCTGCCTCAGACGCGCAGGCGCATCGAGACTGCGCTTCGGGCGGGGGAGATTCGCTGCGTCGTCGCCACCAACGCCCTCGAGCTCGGCATCGACATCGGCGCGCTCGATGCGGTCGTCTGCGCAGGGTATCCAGGGACCATGGCAGGGCTCTGGCAGCGTTTCGGCCGGGCAGGTCGAAGGCGCGATCTTTCGTTGGCCGTTCTCGTGTCGTCGAGCAATCCGGTCGATCAATACATGGCGCGGCATCCACGCCAGCTCGTCTCGGCACCCATCGAGCATGCGCGGATCGACCCGGACAACATCGAGATTCTCATCCAGCACCTCAAATGCGCGGCCTTCGAGCTTCCGTTCGAGCCCGACGACGTCTACGGCGACATCCCAGACGACGCGCTGGGCGAAGTGCTCGACTACTTGGCCGACAACGGCGTCGTCCACCCGAGCGCCACAGCCGCCGGGTCGATCTACCACTGGGCTTCGGACAGCTACCCCGCCAACAACGTGTCACTTCGAAGCGCGAGCTGGGACAACTTCGTCATCATCGACCTCGATGGAAACCGCACCATCGCTGAGATGGATTGGCGGAGCACGCACACGATGCTGCACGAGCAGGCGATCTACCAGCACGAGGGCGGGCAGTTCCAAGTCGAACGTCTGGATTTCGACAACCACAAGGCCTTCGTCCGCCGAGTGAAGCCGGACTACTACACGACCGCGATGACGCACAGTAAGGTCGCGGTCCTGGAGGAGGACCAAAGCGCGACCATCGAGCTCGGCGAAGTTCCGCTCGATGCGGCACTGGGTGATGTGAGCGTCATCGAAAAGGTCGTCGGCTACAAGAAAATCAAATTCCACACCCACGAGAACGTGGGCTACGGCGAAGTGCACCTTCCGGAGATGCAAAAGCATACGACCGCATTTTGGCTCACCTTTCCCGAGGACTTCGTGCAGAGTCAGCCCGAACAGCGTGCGGTGGTCCTCGATGCCTTGCGCGGCCTTTCAAAGGCGATGCATCTCGTGGGCGCCGTAGGCCTCATGATCGATCCGCGCGATCTCGGACGCACGCTCGGAAGCCGCAACGAAGACGAGGCGCCGCCTGGCAACGGACAGGGCCCTGGCTTCGACCCGACGATCTTCCTCTACGACACGGTGGCGGGCGGGATCGGCCTGGCGTCCCGCCTATTCGAAGAGCGCGAGGAGCTTCTGCGCCGCGCGCGGCACTTGATCCAAAGCTGCGAGTGCGAAGAGGGTTGCCCGGGCTGCATTGGACCCGATGCCTCGGGTGACGACGAGCCCGAGGCGGCGCGGAAGCGATTGGTGCTCGGCTTACTCGATGCTGTCGGCGTGAGCGCCATCCACTGAGAGCCGATGTCGATCAAACGAAGCCTGGCGCGACTCGCCCAATCGACCCCCCGACAGCTGGACGTGGCGAGCGTTCGCGGCGCGCTACCCGGTCAGCGTCGCGAAACGACGCACGGTGAGCTACACCTGATCGACGAATATCTCGAACCGCAGCATCATCACGGGCGATCGCCCATCGCCAAGGCGCTCGAGGTATCGACCGAGCGGTTGGCTCAGCTCGCACTCGATCCGTCGCTCGAACGCATCGACCTTCAGCGTGCCCTGTTCCTCGACACCGAAACGACCGGGCTTGCAGGTGGGACGGGGACGGTGCCTTTTCTGATCGGCATCGCTTGGTTCGAAGACCAATCCATGCGGATCCAGCAGCTCTTCCTCCCGGAGCTCGGTCGTGAGGCGCCGATGCTGAGCTGGCTACGCGAGCGGGTCCAGCAGAGCTCCTGTGTGGTCTCCTTCAACGGGAAGACCTTCGACTGGCCGCTGTTGCGAAACCGTTTCGTCTTGAACCGCGTCCGCGCGCCCGCGTTGCCCCCGCATCTCGACTTGCTGCATTGCGCGCGCCGCGTGCTGCGGCCTCGGCTGAAATCGATACGACTGGTCGAGCTCGAGCGCCGGGTGCTGGGCATGTACCGGGAAGATGACGTCTCCGGGGCGCTGATCCCTCAGCTCTACTTCGACTACCTCGACGGAGGCGACGTCTCACCCATTGCGAAAGTCATTGAGCACAACGCAAACGATCTGATCGCCTTGGCCGCGCTATTGGCCGAGCTCGTGGGGCACTTCGACGAGGTGCATGGGAACGATGACCCGCGCGACCACTTAGCGTACGCCAAGGTCGCCGAGCGCACCGGCGATCGGGCTCGCGCACAGTCGTTCGCAGCTGCCGCCGCCCAGGGTGGTGGGGAGTCCGCATGCACCGTCGAAGCTTGCTTGCTCAACGCGCGGATGGCGCGACGCGGGGGCGATGTCGACGACGAAGAACGAGCGCTTCTGGATGCGCTGCTGGCGGCCGACGACGAGCTCCTCCGTGCAGTCGTTCAGCTCGCCCTCGCCAAGCTTTACGAGCATCGCCGCAAAGATCTCGATCGCGCGCTCGAGCACGCGAAGGGCACGATGCTTGCCGAGGGAGATGACGCGGCCGAGCGACGGCTGGCTCGCCTTCAGCGGCGGCTGGGCAATTCTATCTGAACTTTCTTGCAACGCGGCTCACGGCTCTGGCACGGGCTGGCACAGCTGCGTATCGTCAGATTGGTGAAATCACTTTGGATTTCGGGCCTTGATGCTGGCACCGAAGTTGCTTAGAGAAACCATGCGCCCCCCTTTTTGCCTGGAGAGAAGCAATGAATCGATTCTGGTTGGCTTGTGTAATGCTCGGTGTCGGTGTCGTCGCGGTTGCCGGCTGTGGCGAAACGACTGGCGACAGCGCTGCCCCGCTCGAGAGCTTCGTCTGCGGAAAAGACGGCTCGACGTATTCGGTCGAAGACGCCGTCCGTGGCGAGCACGAAGTGGAGCACCGTGGTCGCTGCGATGCGCCGATGCATTGTGAATCCCCGATCGACTGTTTCGTGGGTGACGCGTGCATGCCCGTGCCCTGGGCTGCGGGCGACGATGTGAACGAGCCTGGCGCAGACCCAGCGAGCTTCCCGTTTGATCCGAGCGCCTACTGGTGCATTCCGGGCCCCACTCGCTGCAATTGCCCAGGAGTCTTCGAACCGGTCTGCGGGGGCGACGGTCGCAACTACATCAACGCGTGTGAGGCGGCCTGCGCGGGGGTTGGCATTCGGCATGAGGGGTACTGCGAAGAGCCGCCGGGAGAAGGCTGTGTGCGTGCGGGCTGCAGTGGCCAGCTCTGCGTCGAAGCGGGCATGGACATCGCCAGCACCTGCGAATGGCGCCCGGTGTACGAGTGCTACCAGCAGGCCAGCTGCGAACGGCAGCTGAACGGCCAATGTGGCTTCACGCCCACGTACGAGCTCGTCGAATGCTTGGAGCGGTTCGGCGAAGGCATGTGCCGTGTCGATCCGCGTTGGCAGGACGGCTTTGAAGCCGAATGTGAAAGCCCCCAGGTTCCAGGCATCACGGGCATCCTCGCCATTTCGCCGCACGAGATGATGCGCCTGGGCGAGCCGTTCGCTGCGAGCTTCCAGCTGCTCGACCCACCGGTCTTCGATGACGTGTACTTCGGTGAAGGCGTGCTCCTCTGCGACGGAGAGCAGACCCGGTTCGAGGGCTTCGTCATGATGACGCCGCTCGGAGATCTGGAAGTTCAGTGCAAAATCTTGCCGGAAACGCAACCAGGCGAGTGCTTGGACGACAGCGATTGCCCTCCGGGCCACTACTGCGAGCGTTTCGGCGGATGGCCCGATGATGGCGTGATCGACCCGAACATTCCGGAGCCTCCGCCGCCCGGCATGTGCGTCGATTTGTGTGCTCTCATCGATTGCGCACCTGGGTATGTCTGTAAGCTGGGTGAGTGCATCCCGCAGCACCCGTTCTGCGAGAGTGACTACGACTGTCCGATTGGCTGGATTTGCCAGGAAGGCATTTTGGGAGCGCCGCAGCGGGGAGGCGTCTGTGAACGATGTGGCTGCCCGGAGAACTACGCTCCCGTCTGTGGCGTCGACGGACAGAGCTATGGCAATGCCTGCGAGGCCCGCTGTGCGCACGTTCGTATCGCCTATGAAGGTGAGTGTAACAACGACTGTCCCGTCGAGACGCACATCCGAGATTTCCAAGGTGAGTGCGTGCCGAAGTGCTACGGGCCTGAGCAGTGCGGCGACGAGCAGCGCTGCAATGCCTCGGAAGTGTGCTTACAGGATCCGGCTTGCCCGGAGTGCGACGTCTGCGTTGGCTGGTGTGTGCCACCGGCCGGCGACTGCCGAACCAACGGTTGTGAAGCGGGCTGGACCTGCGATTACTGCCAGACGCGCGACGGGGAGGCGGAGTGGATCTGCCTTCCGCCGAACGCGGGGGCTTGTCTGCCGCCGGACGAATGCCGCCCGACCGGCTGCAACGATGAGATCTGCGCGAACCAAGACGTGGCGTCTCCTTGCGTCGCGTTGCCCGAGTTCGCCTGCTACCGGGAGGTCGGTGTTTGTGAAATCCAGCCCTGGGGCCAGTGCGGTTGGACTCCAACCCCCGAGCTGGACGAGTGCCTTTCGCAGTTCGATTGCCGCGCCACCGGCTGCGGCGAAGGCGAGTACTGCGGGTACTGCTGGGTCAGCTGGGAGTGCCTTCCAGAGGGCGCCGTCTGTTGAAGACTTGACGTATCGTACTTCCAACCGCCTGCCCGATGGTCTCACCATCACCGTCAGGCGGGCGGCGCGATTTCGACTACCGTGATCACCGAGTTGGCAATGAAGCAGTGCTTGTGGGCTTTCGCGTGAAGCGCGTCGAGCTGCTCCTGGTTGGGCGGCTCGCTTCCCCAGGAGATGTTTGGACGGAGGACGACGCGGGTGATCGCGATTCGGCTTTCTCCGTTTCGCTCCATGATGCCGACCGCTTCGGCCACATACTCATCAACGATGAAGCCATCGCGCGCGGCGACCGCTAGAAATGTCAGCATATGGCAACTCGATAGGGCCGCGACGAACGCTCGCTCCGGGTCAACGTGCTCCTCGTTTCCGAAATACTGAGGGGCCGCCGAGGCCTTGACCTCATTCCCCTTTTCGAACTTCCAGAGGTGGTCACGGGTGTATTCTTTGTGGGTGAACTCAGTCCCTTGCCGGTGCCAATGAACGGTTGCTCTGTGCTCTGACATAAGCGCAAGCGTAGGGGACACTCTCCACCCCTTCAACCCATCGGAATCACTTCGCTTCTCAGCCAAAGATCGCAGCGTGGGTCGTTCCTGGCCAAATGGCTGGAGGAAGTGGTGTTGCGATCTTTGAGCCAGAAACTTCGTAGTTTCATGACGTTAGGAGGGTGGAGAGTGTCCCCGTTTAGCCACCGCTGCCGGGGTCGACGTAGACGGGGGATGTGTCGTCGATGAGACGGTTTTGCAGGAAGCCTTCGGGGAGGGAGACTTTCTGCCTGCCGGCTGTCTTGCCGCGGGGGACCCTCATCGCGTCCGGAGGGAAGGGTTCCGCTTGGTCGCCTGCCCGGAGGACCTCTTCGAGCTCAGTCAGGGTCGTGACGCGCATCAAGCGCGCCCGGAGCTTGGCGCTGCCGCGGAACCCCTTCGTGTACCAGCTGCTATGCCGCCGAAACATGCGCATCGCCGGCGCTTCCCCCGCCCATTCACTCAAAAGCGTAGCGTGTTCGATCGCTATCTCGACGACTTCGCCAAAGGTGGGCGGATTCTGCGGTTCGCGCCCTTCAAAGACGTCCGCCAGGTCCCGGAACAGCCAGGGCCGACCGAGACATCCTCGGCCGATCACCACGCCGTCGCAGCCGGTGCTGCGCATCATGCGGAGGGCGTCATGGGCTTCCCAGATGTCCCCGTTGCCAAGCACCGGGATCGTGCGTACGTGATGCTTCAATCGGGCGATCGCATCCCATTGTGCCTCGCCGTCGTAGAGCTGGGCGGCGGTGCGTGCGTGCAGCGCGACCGCGGCGCAACCTTCTTGTTCCGCGATGCGGCCTGCGTCCTCATACGTGGGCAGGGTCTCGTCGATGCCCATGCGAAACTTGATCGTGATGGGTATTGCGCCGGCGTTCTGCACCGCCGCTCGGACGATCTTGGCTAACAATCGGGGCTTCGCAGGAATCGCGGAGCCACCTCCCTTTCGGGTGACCTTGGGGACGGGGCAACCGAAGTTCATGTCGATGTGGTCTACCTGCCCTTCACCCACGAGCCATTTGACCGCTTCACCGACGTAGTGCGAGTCGACTCCGTAGAGCTGAAGGCTTCTCGGGGATTCATCCTCACCGAATTCGGCGAGCATCAGCGTCTTGGCTCGGCCCTCCACCAAAGGGCGGGCGGTCACCATCTCGCTGACGTACAAACCCGCACCAAACCGCCGGCAGATCATGCGAAAAGGCCAGTTCGTGACACCCGCCATCGGCGCCAGCACGACTGGTGGCCACACCGACAGGGGACCGATGTCGATGGCGGCGAACTCGTCGGGACGCCCCAAAGGCACATCGCGATTCAGCTCGCTCTTGTACACATGCTCCATCGCGGCATCGGTCCTTCGGAGGGGGGACGGTCTCCGTTCTGCTGTCAGTTCACTACCGCAAGACGACGCTGCCCGTTGGTTCGGAGCAGCTTCATGCGCCAGTCGACGCCAATGAGCTCACCGGGCTCCAATGGCAGCCAGATGTTTTCACCCATGATCGTTTCGCTCGAAAAGATGAGGTGGTTGACGTAGCCGCTCTCGGAAGGCGCTTCGCACTCCGTCGAAAGGCTGGGGCACGTCTCGCGATCCGCGCAGCGCGTTTTATAGGTCGACCAATACAGCTCTTTGCCACCTTCCGCCGCGACCATGGTCGTTCCGTCCGTCACGATCACGGTGAGTAGCGACGGCTCCTTTTTGGGATCGACGTCGCAAATCGACCGCACGTGCTCGAGCGTCGATTGAAGCGCCATCGAAGTCTCTTCGACGCCAATGCGACCTTGCAGCGGACCATGCTGCGACAGATGGGTCAAGAACAAGAAGAACAAGATCTCGCTGTCGGTATCGCCGAGGATGTATCGCCGGAGCCTGGGCGCGACGCGCTCGAGGAGCTCCGCGCGGTGCTTGGCAAAATCTTGAATGTCACCGTTGTGCGCGAGGATCCACTTGCCGTATTGGAATGGATGGCAGTTCAGCACGGAGAGCTCGCCAGTGGTGGCGCGCCGCACGTGCGCGAGCACGGTTTCGGAGGCGACGATGCCGCTAACGCGATGAAACAGGGTGTCATCGAGAGCCGTTGCCGGGCTCCGGGTGATGTGAGGGGAGCCGTCGACGTAAAATGCCACGCCCCAACCGTCGCGGTGGTCGTTGCTCTGAGCGCCGAGCGCATTGTCGGCGTCCATCAAGGAACGATGCACCTGGCTCTGAATCACGCTGCGAAACCCGAATAAACGACACATGGCTCCATCATTTTGACACGAACGGTGCCGCGATGCCCCCTCCGCTGTTCAGAACGAAGGCCTGGTGTTAAGGTGCGCGCCCGTGAAGCGATTTAGGCGTCTTTTCATCGCGAACCGAGGCGAGGTTGCCACTCGCATTGCAAGGACGTGCGACCGGCTCGGCATCACATCGGTCTTTGGCGTCTCCGAGGCCGACCGCGACGCACCGTACCTGCGCGGCCGCGAGTCGGTCCTGCTCGGACCGGCGAGGTCGAGCGAGAGCTACCTCGCGAGGGAGCGCATCGTCCAAGCTGCGGTTCAAACCCGGTGCAGCGCACTTCACCCGGGCTGGGGATTTCTCGCCGAGGACCCGCTGTTCGCGTCCCTGTGCGAAGCGCACGGCGTGACCTTCATCGGCCCGCCGGCCTCGGTGATGCAAAAGCTCGGTCGCAAGACACCCGCGAAGGTCTCGATGGCGTCCGCCGGGTTGAAGTTGATTCCTGGAAGCGACGGCGTGTTGCACGGCGCCGAGCAGGCTCGCGAGGTTGCGACTGCAATCGGGTTTCCCGTCTTGCTGAAGGCCGAGAGCGGCGGCGGTGGTCGAGGCATGCGCATCGTCCGCAAAGCGAGTGAAATGAAAGCCGCCTATGAATCGGCGCAGTCCGAGTCGCTTGCTTGTTTCGCCGATGGCCGACTCTATCTCGAGAAGCTGATCGAAGGTGGGCGCCACATCGAGATCCAACTTCTTGCAGACAAGTACGGAAAGGTCGTGCACCTTGGGGAGCGGGACTGCTCCGTGCAGCGCAAGCACCAAAAGCTCATCGAGGAGTCGCCAGCCACGGTCTTGAGCGACACCGAACGGGAACAGACGCTTGCAGCCGCCGTTCGCGCGACCTCTGCGATTGGATACGTCGGCGCAGGCACGATGGAGTTTCTTCTCGACGAGGGGGGTGAGCTTCGGTTCATGGAAATGAATGCGCGCCTACAGGTCGAGCATCCGGTCTCGGAGATGCGAACGGGCATCGATCTCGTCGAAGGGCAGATTCGGATCGCCGGCGGCGAGCCGCTCTGGTTCTCCCAGAAAGACGTCCGCCCCCGCGGTCATGCCATCGAGTGCCGAATCAACGCGGAGGATCCGGCGAACGGATTTGCTCCGAGCCCGGGCGTGATCGACCGATGGGAGGTCGCGCTCTCCGAGGATGAGCACGTGCGAGTCGATACCCATGTCGAGTCCGGCTACGAGGTTCCACCCCACTACGATAGTTTGATTTGCAAGGTGATCGCATGGGGTCAAGACCGCGATGCGGCTTGCGATCGT
>CAMYJN010000024.1 GCA_947258625.1 uncultured Polyangiaceae bacterium
ACCTTTTTCGACAAGGTGATGCATGCGGTGTCGGCCACCATCGACGGTTTTGGCGAGGCCGTTCTCGCCCGCAACAGCTGGGGCGATGGGCTCTATCTGGTCTTTGCCTCGGTGCAGGACGCCGCCCGGTGCGGATTGGTGCTCCAAGAAACGATGGCCGAGCTCGATTTCGCGGGTCTCGGGCTTCCTGAGAACATGGGCTTGCGCATCGGCATTCACGCGGGGCCGGTGTTCCCCACCGTCGACCCGGTGACGAAACAACCGAGCTTCTTCGGCAGTCACGTGACGAGGACGGCGCGCGTCGAACCCCGAACGCCTCCTGGCGAGGTGTACATGACCGCGTCCGCAGCGGCGCTGCTCGCGTTGGAGCCGCTCGCTGACGTCACCCCGGAATATGTCGGGCAGCTTCAGCTCGCCAAGGATTACGACGTCCGACCGATGTATGTGTTGCGTCACTGGTCGGCGCCGAGTCCGGAGTGGTAGAGGGTAGGGTAAACGCGATGGACCTAGAGACGAAGATCGACCTGCTCGCGAATACGCCGCTCTTCAGCAGCTTCACGCGCCGCGAATTGTCCAAAGTGGCGAAGCTCTTCTCCGAGAGGAGCTATCCCAAAGGCACGACGATTTTCCGCGAGGGCGAGAAAGGCGACACGTTCTGCGTCGTGGTGAGTGGCGAGCTCGAAGTGTGGTCCGGCGGGGACGACCCCCAACTTCTCAACCGCCTTGGGCCTGGCGAAGTCCTCGGCGAGATGGCGTTGCTGTCGGAGGGCACGCGAAGCGCGACGGTAAGAGCTGCACGGATGGTGGAGCTCCTCGAGCTCGACCTGGAGTCGTTCAATCGCTTCTTCGCGAGCAACGCGAAGGTTCTCAGCTACTTCTCAACCTTGCTGACCCGGAGGCTCGCTGCCGTGCACCGGGGCGAGGTACGGCGTCGCCGCCAAACGGTGGTGACCGTGTCAGCGCTCCCGGGCCTGAAAGGGAAGTCGCTCGTGGCCAGCGCGCTTGCCGCACTGCTGCGCGAGTACGCCCAGGCCGAGGTGCTGCTCCTCCGGGCGCGGCCCACGTCGACCCAAACAAAACATGGTCAGGCGTCACTGTCACTCTCGGATGTCGGCCGCGCGCCCGCGGACCAGATCAGGAGCGCGATTCAAGTCGAGAGGGAACAGAGCGCGACCTTGGACGTCGTGGTCGACAGCGAGGGCGTGAAGGACCTCGTCCAGGGCTTTGAAACCCTCGCCGCAAAGCTCGAAGGGACGTTCCCTTTCGTCGTGATCGACCTCGGCAACCGGCCCACGTCGTTGGCGGAATGCGCGCGCGAAGTGGCAGACGTGTCGGTCGAGATCGTCGACCATGCCGACCCAGGCGAGGACCCGAGCGCGACGAGCTCGCCGCGCGTCTTTCGGGTCATGAACCTCGTCAACCCCGCGTCTTCACCGATTCCGATCAAGCACTGCGAGCCCTTCGTCGTTCCCGAGGACCCTGAGCTGCCGTCCGAACCGGGGGCGGCTCAGGTGCGCTATCTTCGTGCCAATCCCCGCGCGCCGGCCTCCCCGCCGTTGCGCCGGCTTGCCCGCAAGATCCTGGGCATGACCGTAGGGGTCGCGGTGGGTGGTGGAGCTGCATTCGGCGTGGGCCACGTGGGCCTCTTGAACGTGTTCGAGGACAATGACATCCCGGTGGACTTGATTGCCGGCACGAGCATGGGCTCGATCATCGCGGCCGGATACGCGTGCGGGATTTCACCGAAGGAGATGCTCGACATCTCCGCACGGATCGGCAACAAGATCACGACCCTTTCGGCACTCGACTTCACGCTCATCGGGCCGGGCCTCCTCGCGGGCAACCGCGTCGTCGCGATCTTCGAGCCGTTCCTCGGCCCCATCGAGCGTTTCGACCAGCTTTGTTTTCCCTGCCAGGTCGTTGCCGCCGACATCGAGACCGGAGAGCGTGTATCGATTGGCGACGGATCCCTCATCGACGGTTGCCGAGCAAGCTGTTCCGTCCCACTCCTTTGGGTTCCGGTGCGCCAGCGCGGCCGAGTCCTGGTCGACGGCGCGCTAGTGAATCCCGTGCCCGCCGAGGTCGTGCGGGAGATGGGGGCAGACCTGTGCATCGCGGTGAACGCGGTGCCGGCTCCGGAAAAGGGCGTCACCAACGCCCTCACGCGGTTGTGGCGCCGGGTCAACACGCTCAATCCGCTTTCCTACATCGGTAACAGCCGCGACCTCCCCAACACGATGGACGTTTTCATGAATACCCTCCAGATCCTCCAACACGAGCTCGGCAAGTTCAAGGCCATCTCCGCCGACGTCACCATCACCCCCAACCTGAACGAGTTCACCTGGGTCGAGTTCTACAAGACAGAGGGCCTGATCGAACGCGGCGCCGAGGCAGCCGAAAAGGCGCTCCCGCAGATCAAGCGTTTGCTGGCCGAGCGCCGAGCGGAGGCCGTCGCGGGCGCGGACGTGCCTGCCCAGGGCTCAGCCGTTCTTGTTGGGTAGAGCTCTCGGCGGGAGCGCGTCCTCGCGAATCTTCGCCGCATCCTCGATCGCACGACGCCCGTGCACGTCCACTTGCACGGTGAGGCCCTGGATGCGGGACTCGTCCACGATCGTCGCGTCGGCAGCGACTTCGTCGACCGACTCCCGCTGGCGGTGATTCGCCCACCAGATTCGTGCCTCTCGTTCGGTCCATGGCTGCGTCACCTGCACCTCGCCGAGGGCCTCGCGAAGGGCGGCTGCGCTTGGCGGTCGATGCGCTAGATCTTTCTCAAGGCAGGCCATGATCAGCTGCTCGAGTCTCTCGGGGATGGGCGCGCCGAGGCGCTCGTGCGGCGGCGCGGGCAAATCGAGTAGCTGCGCCCGCAATAGCTCCACAATGCTCTTGCGCTCGAAGAGCTCCTCGCCCGTGAGAAGGTAGTACCCGACCGCGCCGAGCGCGTATAGGTCACTCGAGGGTCCGATGGTGTTGGGATCGGCAAGCGCTTCAGGGGAAAGATACGCAGGTGTCCCGGCGACGATATCTTGTGCGGTGGCCTCTTGGGCAGTGAGGTCCTTGACTAGGCCGAAGTCCAGCACTTTGACAAAATCGGGCCGCGTACCGCGCTCGCAGAGAATGATGTTGGCGGGCTTGATGTCGCGGTGGACGAGCCCGTGCGCATGGGCCTCCTCGAGCGAGTCGCACACCTGCTTCAGGATGTGGACCACGCGCTCGGGCCGTTGCGGGCCGTACTGATCGACCAGCGCGTTGAGGCTCAGGCCTTCGAGGTACTCCATCACGTAGTAGAAGAGCCCTTCGGGCGTTCGCCCGTAGTCGAAGATGGCGATCGTGTTGGGGTCGGTGAGCTCGCTGGTGAGCTGCACCTCGCGCTCGAAGCGGCGCATCGCAGCCTCGTTTACCTGACCCTCGCGAAGCAGCTTGATGGCGGCGGGGCGACGCAGGAGCGCATGCGTGGCGCGATACACCTCGCCCATGCCGCCTTCGCCGATCTTGTCACCCAGTGTGTACTGGCCGAGCTGCCGAGCTTCGATCATCTCTTCACGCAGGCGCGCGAGCTGTCGTTGGGTGCGCCGGTTCAGCTCGATGATCAGGAACGCGACGGCCACCATCGGCACGATCGTGGAAAGCAGAAACGTGGCATTGATCGCGTCGACAAAGGTGTCGTCGAGCATCACCCAGGGGCCCCACAGTAACGCGCCCGCAGCAGCCACCGCCCCGGAGGCAAGGCATAGCACGGCCATTGCGGCCATATGGCGGGGGTGCTCCGCAAATAGCGCGACGGGAACAGCCAGTAGGAGTAAGTAGTAGTAGCCGAAACCGAACCCCAACCCGAGCGCGATGGTGAGGATCGTGGTGTGGATCAAGGCCGAACCGACCACGATCCATATGCCGACGAAGGGCCTACGCTTCAAGACGAACGCTGCACCGATCAGGTGGACGGCAATGGCCACGAGGTCCCAGTGAGCGATCCCCGGCTCGTCGAGCGCGTAAAAGAGCGCAGCCCACTCCACATGGGACAGCGCCGCCAGGATGGCCACGGTCAGGAAGAGTGCCCGCTGAAGTGCGTCGGTGCTCGTGCTTGCGTCCGTGCTCATGGGTGCGGTGAGGCTAGCGCATGCACATCTCGGGCGCGACTCAATCCGCCTTTCGAGCGTGAACGTCCACCTGGAGTGTGAGGCCTTGGATGCGCGACTCGTCTAGCACCGTTGCTTCAGCGGCGACTTCCGTGACCAACGCCTGTTGACGGTGATTCGTCCACCAGGCGCGTGCTTCGTGTTCACTCCATGCATGCGGAAGCTCCAGTGCTTCGAGCGCCTCTCTGAGCGCAAGCGCGCTCTCGGGTCGATTCGCCGGGTATTTATCGAGGCAGCCCATGATCAGTTTCTCGAGCACCTCGGGGACGGGCCTGCCCATCCGCTCGTGAGGCGGCACCGGCCGGTCGAGGAGTTGCGCCTGCAAGAGTCCCGCGAGTGACTTGCGCTCGAATACTTCCTCGCCGGTCAGCAGCAAGTAGCCGACCGCGCCGAGGGCATAAAGATCGCTCGAAGGGCCAATGATATCGGGGTCGCTGACTGCTTCGGGGGAAAGGTAGGCGGGTGTCCCTGCAACCACGTCCTCCACTGTGCCGTTCTGGGCGCCCAGATCTTTGACCAGGCCGAAGTCGAGGACCTTGACGAAGTCGGGCGTCGTGCCGCGCTCGCACAGGATGATGTTCGCCGGCTTGATATCGCGGTGGACGAGCCCGTGCAAATGCGCTTCTTCAAGCGACTTGCACACCTGCATGAGAATGTGGACCACGCGCTCGGCCGGTTGCGGGCCGTACTGATCGACCAGCGCGTTGAGGCTCAGGCCTTCGAGGTACTCCATGACATAGTAGAAGACCCCTTCGGGCGTGTGCCAGTGTCGAAGATCGCGATCGTGTTGGGGTGGGTGAGCTCGCTCGTGAGCTGCACCTCCCGCTCGAAGCGCCGCATCGCCGTCTCGTTCACCTCACCCTCGCGCAGGAGCTTGATAGCGGCGGGGCGACGCAGGAGCGCATGGTTGGCCAGGTAGACCTCGCCCATTCCGCCCTCGCCGATCTTGTCGCCCAACGTGTACTGGCCGAGCCGTCTGGCTTCGATGACTTCTTGCCGTAGGCGTGCGAGCTGTCGTTGGGTGCGCCGAGTGATCTGGACGATCAAGAACGCGACGATCACCATCACCACGAGCGCAGCAAGCAGGTTCCCGGCGTTCACCGCGTGGACAACGGTATCGTCGAACGTCACCCAGGGGTCCCACACGAATGAACCCGCAGCGGCTGCCACCGCCGACGCGAGGCACAGCACGGCCGCGGCGACCATGTGGCGGGCGTGCTCCCGAAAGAGCATGTACGCCACGGCTAACATTAGACAGAAGTAGTAGCCGGCACCGAAGTCCACCCCGAGCATGATGAAGAGGATCGTGACGTGTACGACGGCCGAGCCGCTCACGATCCATATCCCAAGGAAGGGCCTGCCCCCTAGAATGAATGCCGCACCAGTCAAGTGGACGGCAACGGCCGCGACGTCCCAGTGAGCGACCGCCGGCTCGTCGAACGCGTAGAAGAACGCAGCCAGCCCTGCGTGGACCAGGGCCGCGAGGACGGCCATGGCCAGGAAGAGTCGGCGCTGATCGGCCGCTAGGGTTCTGTCTGCATCCGTGCTCATGCGATGTAGGGAGGCTAGCGCCTTCGCCTCCTCGTTGCGACTCCCTAATGAGTCTGTGCATCGGTTGCGCTACGCCAATGAAACAGCGGGCGTTACGCGATCAGGAAACCAGGTTCAAGTACCCTTCGGCCCGTCGGGCCACGTCGAATAGCCAGCGGTCTTGAATCGGCTGCGATGTGGATGCTTCCTCATCGGCGCCAGAGAGAACCTCGGTTATGGAGCGAGCGCGGGTTTTGAGGGTGGCCAACACGCTGTCCAGCCGCCCCTGGAACAAGCCGGCTTGGTCGCTCGACTTGTCGGCAATGAGCCCATCTAGAACGGCTCGTATCGGCTCGGCGAGCACGTCCCCATGTATCTGCAGCGTGGCGCGCGCATTTTCGTAACTGCCGATTCTGACTGAGACCAGCGTGAGATAGACAATCATAATCTCTGCGTCTGGGCTCATCCGCAGCGCATCCTGAAGACTGGTAAGGCAGTGACTCCAATCGCCTAGCCAACCATAGCTGCGGGCAAGGTGGAATTTGATCTCGGCGCTCAAGGGATTCACCGACTCCGCCGCATTCAGGAACTTGTGCCCAAGCTCGGTGAGGCCTGCAGGAAACAAGACGTACAACGCAAACAGGAGGAGCGATTGGTCATCCGGTGTCGCCATGCGCTCGGTCAGAGCCGCGTCGACCTGCTGCGGGTCCCCGCTTGTGAGCGCGGCGATCGAAAAAGCGTCGCCTGAACGCTGAACGTCTCGAGCAGCCATGGGCTCGTCAGGCGCGGCCGCATCGTCCAGGAGCTGCGCAAAGTAGCGACTGCGGACCAGTGCAATCCAACCATCGTCCAACTCGGGCAGATCGACTACGAGCTCCGCCGCAAGCTCGCCAGCCCGACTCAAGCTCGGACGGCTCATCTGGTCGATCAGAGCATTGGCGCGCGTGAGCTTCGCGTAGACGGCGGCGGGCAGTTGAGGGCGGAGCTGGAGCTCACGCCGCGTCGTCCGCGTTTGGCTGATGGCTTGGACCACGCGTCGGGCGAGTCGGACGGAGAGATGTTCGTCTTTTTGAGCCGGCTGCCGCACCGATTGCTTTCGACCCAGGAGCGTCGTGATTCTCCCGAGCAATCGTTGGAGCTCCTGGGAGTCGGATTCGTGGGTGGACGGCCAATCCGTTAGGTCGACGACGTCGTGGATGTTGAACGGCAACGGCACTTGTACATCATCCATTCGTACAGAGATCAGCCGTTGCTTATCAAAGCCGGCAGTCGCCTCCGCCCGCACCCAGTCGGAGGCCACCGAGCCTTTGGTCCATGCCACCAGCACGCATCCCGAGCTATGCAAGGCCTGTTCGATCTCACGCTGGAACTCCGTGCCAGGCTCGATCTCTTCATCCATCCACACGGAGAGGCCGAGCCTCCGGATCTCTTCTTTCAGCAAGCGAACGCGATCGCGGTCCGCGCGATTGTAGCTAATGAAAACGTCGTAGTCCTGGGTCATGGTACGTTCAATCCATCGGCCAACCCTACCACTGCATCTACGCGAACCTCATTCAAATTCCCAGTCTGAGCTTGCGACTCCCAGCTGGAAGAAGATACCGTGGGCTCGCCACATGCTCTTGGGAGAATCTCGATGTCGCCTTCACTGACACTCGTCGCCTGCGCTCTCGGGTTCGTCTTTCTAGCCGCTGCTCTGGGGGTGCGCGCGGATGGAGGCCAGATCGTCGACGGGACAACCGGAACGAAGTTCGACGAGCTCACCCGAGTCGAGGGCAAGCCGTACAAGTGCTTGGGTGCTGGGGTTCGGAAACTGGCTGTCGTCAAGGTTTACGCGCTCGCGTTCTGTGTCGAAGCCGCGCACGCCGATGTGCTCGTGAAGAGCTACCTCGAGGCCCACCACGCAGGGCTGCGAGGCGAGCCTTTGTTTGACGCACTTCGCAAGGATCCGAAATTTTTCCAGACGCTTGCCGGCACCAAGTACAACCGATTGGTGGTGCTCAAAATGCAGCGCGACCTGAGCAGAAAGCAGCTCGCCACCAACATCCGTCGCTCACTCACCCCGCTGCTGCCTGACGAGAAGCTAGACAGGCTCGACGCGGCCATCACCACGGGCGCCAAGAAAGGCCAGGTGGTGAAGATCTATGCTGTTGCAGCCAAGCTCACCGTCGATGTCGCCGGCGAGGTGCGTGTGGTCGAAGACGAAGAAGTGACGCAAAAACTGTTCTTCGTCTGGCTCGGGACCAAGAGCGTCAGCCCGACGTTACGCGAAAACATTGCCCGTCGGGCCGCCAGGCTGCCGTGATTGGCACAACTAGGGACGAGTGAGATTGACCTAAGCCCTCTCACCTCGCAGGCCTCGCGCGATCATCGTGTTCAAACTGAAGATCGTCATGCCGGCGCCGATCGCCACGTACATCGTTGTAAGGAACAGCACGAGCGCAAAGAGGTAGGCCAGGGTCGCAGCTTCCGAAGAGCCGCCGCTGGCGCCGATTTGTATGAGAGCGAGACCGACAAAAGGGACTACTCCCAATGCTATCGTCACCCTGCCTCCGTAGACGTAAATGAGCATGAGTCGGCGCGTGCGCCGCGAGAGGCGCACGCCGTCTCTGACCCCGCTGTAGACCTCCATTGCTGCCCGATGCGCCGCGTGACTGATCCACGCAGAGAATGCCATCGCCGACATGAAGAGACCGGTTTCGACGGCGATTAGGGTGACGGTCGACACATCTTCCTCCTCTCGGCCACCTTGGCCACCTCGGTCACGACGCGTCCTTGAGCCTGCGAAGCAGCATCTCCGCATTCATCCGAGGTGAGCCGGCGCCCGCGCGCTCGGCATTATGGACGAGCTCCACGATGCGTTGGTTGGCCGGAGCGTTCATGGCGTGCTTTTCTGCAAGGCTGACGATCTCTCCGTTTAGGAAGTCCACCTCGGTCGGCCGTCGTCGCTCGAGGTCCGTCCACATCGAGACGCGTGCCTCTGGGTCGACGCGAAGCTGTGCACGAACGACCAGCCGCACGATCGGTGTCGGGAGCTTCATGATGAGAGACATGATCCGAAGGGGAACCCCACGGAACTTGGCGGCGTGAACACCAGCTCGGTCCAGCACGTCGAGCGCCTCGTCGAGAAGGAGCGCGATGACGCGACGATATTGACGGGAGAGGATCATGTCGCGGGTCGAAGAGCCGGACAGGGCGCCGACTGCGTTGTTCAGATTCGAGACAAGCTTCGTCCACTGTTCGGGCGCGATCGGTCGGACCTCCTCGGCGTCGATTCCAGCAGCTCTGAGGGCATTGACCAACGCCCGATCCTGACCTTCGGGTCGCGTCTCGATGATCAAAGGCCCGCTCAACGCACGCTGAAAGACCGCGCCATCGCGAATGATCACATTGAAGCCAACCACCGCAGGGAGCACCGGGTTGCCGGGCAACGCCTCGCGAAGGATCTCGTGATTCCTCACTCCGTTTTGCAAGCTCACAATCACCGTCGTGGGTTGCAGGACGTTCGCGAGAGTCTTTGCGACCTTCGCGGTCGCCCCTGCCTTCACACAGCAGAACACGACATCGCATGAAGACAGAAGGTGAGGGTCTTCTTCTATTCGTACCTTGCTAGCATCGACGCGATCTTCGTGATCGAAGTCTCGCAGTGTCAGGCCGTTCTCTGCGATCGCGTCAGCTAGGGTCCTGCGTCCGATGAGTGTGACTTCCACCGCGCCCTTCGCGGCGAGACGCCCGCCTACGTAGCCGCCGATTGCCCCGGCTCCCATGATCCCAATGTGAAGTCTTTCGTTTGCGCTCACCGTAGGGCTCTGCTCGGCACGAGTATAAGCTGTGGGTGCCGTTCGTCATAGGTCCGGAGCGAGATCTGGTGATAGCATCGCTGCGACTTGATGACGAACCAAAGAGAGCTGGCGCGGCCGATACCGGCGATTCGACTCGGGGTCGTCGGGCACCGAGATCTGGAGGGAGTCGACAGGGAGGCGCTTCGCGAAAGCGTTTCGCGTTTTCTCGATGAGCTTCGAAGCGCGGTTGACGAAGCACTTGGCACCCTCGATCAAGCGATGAGCCCCGACCCGTACGTGCGAGAGCCCGCACTGTTCTTCTTGATCGATCCTCTGGCCGAAGGCGCGGACCAGTTGGTCGCGGAGGTCGCGACCGAGGGTGGCTACGGCTACCGGCTGCGGGCGCCGATCCCTTTCGCCACGGAGCAATACAAGGCTTATTTCACCCACGAGCCCGAGGCCTCGAAGGCGACGTTCGACCGGCTCGTGGAGGACCCAGCGAACGACGCCATCCTGTTGGAGCTCGTGTGCTCGACCGTCGAGGCCGAGGGCGGTGGCGCCTACGCTGCAGCCGCGGACGTGCTCCTCGACAACACCGACGTGCTTTTGGCTTTGCACGATCCGTCACGAGTCGGGAAGGTCGGTGGCACAGCGGAGACCTTGATGAAAGCCACTCGGGCAGGAGTGTCCGTCATCGGAGTCGACGTCCGGTCGCCGCGGCAGCTCAGCGTGTTGCGCTTGGATCCGGGGAATCGGATCGCGGCCGAGCCTCTCACCCAGGATGAGCTCCGAACCACCGTAGCGCGCATTCTACTACCGGTCGGGGCACCTGCCGCGAGCGAAGCGACCGAAGGCGCGGCAGAACAGATCGCCCGGCTGCAGCGGTTCCTGGCTGAGCCATTGATCACCGGAGGGGCAGGCGCCCATGTGCTGGCGAACACGCTCCACGCGGTCTACCGAACCTTCTGGCTTGTCGTTCCAGCGCTTGGTTCGATCGTCGCGTCGTTCCGGCGGGGGAAGGGTCGAAAGGTGGGCAGTCTACCGACCCCGCCCGAGCCCGAGAGCTCCGGCGCAGCGACGACGATCGATTCCATTCAACGACCGTATCTCCAGCGCATGGCGTCCGTCGACCGACTCGCGGGTTTCTACATGGGCCTCTACCAGGGCTCCTTCGTGATGAACTTCTTGCTCGGCGCCATGGCGGTCCTCTTCGCCGTGCTCGCCTACTTCAACTGGGCCCACAAGTCCGTGTGGCTCTGGGCGGAGGGACTCGCGCTCGCGATCATCTTGCTCAACTTCGTGGCGTCCCGCGCTTGGAGCTGGCACGAGCGAGCCGTCGACTACCGGTTCGTTGCGGAGTACCTGCGCCAAACGACGATGTTGGCGCCGCTCGGGCGACTGGCGCCTCTGATCCGTCCTTCGGCTCACTACCGAGGTCACGATCCATGGCTCACCTGGATGGGATGGTACATACGCGCGCTCCATCGGGACCAAGGTGTGGTCGACTTCGA
>CAMYJN010000025.1 GCA_947258625.1 uncultured Polyangiaceae bacterium
TTATTCCTCGGTTGCGCACGCGGGCTACATCCTCGTGGGCTTCGCGGCAGTCCATGAAGTGGGTTCGTTCGCCGTGAGCTCGGTGCTCTTCTACATTGCGGCGTACACCGTCTCGAACGTACTCGCCTTCGGTTCTCTGATTCTGATGGGGTCCAAGGGCAAGGAAGCCGTGAGCTACGACGACCTCGCTGGTGCCGGCCGCCGACACCCGGTCGCTGCGTTTCCTTTTGTCATCGGCGTTCTCTCGCTGCTCGGGATGCCCCCTACCGCGGGCTTTTTTGGCAAGTACTACGTCTTCAGCGCCGCGGTCCAGGCGGGCGGACCGATGGTCTGGCTCGCGGTCCTCGGCGTTCTCGCGAGTGGGGTGGGCGCCTATTACTACCTCAAGGTCATCGTGTATCTCTACATGCGCGAGCCGGAGGAGGGGCAGCCGATCGCGGTTCCGATGCAGTCCATCTACGTCACCGCCGCCCTGGTCTTGGCGGGGTACTACGTGGTCAAAATGGGCGTCATGCCCGGCCGCTATCTCGACTGGGCCGTATCGGCGGCGTCGAGCTTCATGAGCTAGCCGGCGCTCGCGCGGCCCAGCCGGTCGCCCGGACGAACGAGCAGTCGGCGCGGGCGCTCGTCGGGGAGCGCGTTGAAGGCGCGCTTCCAGTCGGAGAATCGGCCTCCCGCATGCACAGCGTCGAGCACGGCACGTCCTTCGGCACGGCCTCCCTGCGCGAGCACGTATTCCACCCAAGCCCAGCGGGCGCTGGTCGCGCGCAGCTCGACGCGGCCTCGAACACCGCGCCTCAGGCGACGAAGTCGCGCTTCGACCAGGGGCATGCCCGCAAATGGACTGCCATCGAGCGGTGTGTTTCGCTTCGCGACGAACGGCGCCACACCGAGCGAGAGCGGAATCAGCGCGGAGAGCTCTTTTCCAAATTCGATCAGCTCGTCGATGTCGTCGTCGGTTTCTTCCGGAAGGCCGACCATGACGTAGAGCTTGAGACGTTTCATCCCGTGGCGGCGCGCGAGCTTCGCCGCCCGCCGGAGCTGCTCCTCGCTGGTCTTGCGTTGGATGATGTCGCGCATTCGCTGGCTGGCGCCGTCGCTTGCAGTGGTGAGAACGCGATGGCCGCCTCTGCGAAGGGCGGCAACGAGCTCGTCGTTGAGTCGATCCGCGCGCAGGGAGGAGAGGCCGACCTCCCGTCCCGAGTCAGCCAGGGCGTTGACGATGTCGGCGATCTGCGGGTGGTCGGTGGTGGCCGCCCCGACCAGACCGACACGTTTCGCCTCGACGGGGATCAACGACAGGATGCGGTCCATCTTGACTACACGCATTCCGTCGTTGGTCGAGCGGCGCATGACACAATAGGTGCAGCCGCGGTGGCAGCCGCGCTCCGGCTCGATCAAAAACATGTTCCGGAGCTCGGTGTGCGGTGTGATGATCTGCGAATAGGCGGGTAGGGTGGCGCGGTCGGCCTTGTCGATGGGCGGCAAAATATCGCCAGACACGCTCGGGACGAAAACGTGGGGGTGAGCGGACAGGCTGCGCATGGCGCTGTCTTTGCAATCCGACCCGAAGATCACGCCGAGGACGTCGTGCACCGACTGGTCGGCTTCGCCCATGACGACGGCGTCGACGAACGGCGCGAGCGGAAGCGGATTGCTGAAGGTCAGGGGTCCGCCAGCCAGGATGAACGGGTGCTGCTCGCTACGATCCTCAGCGAGCGGCGGGATGCCTGCCAGCTCCAGGCACTGGATCAGCCCGGCGAGCTCGGTCTCGTAGGCCACCGAAACCGCGATGATCGGGTAGTCGGAGACCGGTCGCAGCTTCTCATGGGTCACCAGTGGCGCGCGCGACTCTCGCCACACGTCGAGATCGTCCGGCAGAAACGCCCGGTGGGCCGCCCGACCCTCCGTCGCATTGATCGAGCGGTAGATGGTCTGATAGCCGAGGGACGACATTCCGACGCGATACGGGCTCGGATACAACAGCGCGACCGCCTCGGGAGCGTCCTTGTCGATCGTCCCGATCTCGTCGCGCATCCGCGCCACGATCTCGCCCTTCAGGTTGCTCATTCAGCTAGCCTACGGCTGACCGCGTGCCTAGTCGACGGGGCTGCCGACACGGGACCAGCGGATGCGTTGCAACACCGAGTCCCGCGTATTCTTCCAAGACATGTAAATGAACAAGGATTTGCCCTTGATGCGAGAGTTCGGGACGGCGCCGATTAGCGGGTTGCGACTGTCGTTCGAGCTGTCGCGGTGGTCTCCGAGCACGTAGACATGGCCTTCAGGCACCTTCAGCGGCAGGCGGTCGAGCGGGAAGTCGTGTCGCGAATGGCTGATCCGGTGCGGCTCGTCGTCGAGCGTCTCCTCATAGACCCTACAGGTCGGGTCCAGGTTCTTCTGTTCATCGAGCGAGCAGGGACCCACGTCCACCGTCTGCATCACCTCGCCGTTGCGAGAGATCTTTCCATCTCGAATGAGGATTTCGTCTCCACCGACGCCGACGACGCGCTTGACGATATCCTCGTTGTCAGCCGGGCTGTGAAGAATGATCACATCGCCGGGTTCGGGGCCGCCCCAGTTCACGACGGCCTCGTGAGTGAAGGGAAGGAACAGCCCAAACGGGTATTTTGCGACCACGACCCGATCGCCGTCGAGCAGAGTGGGCTCCATTGAAGGACCGTCGATGGCAAAGGCTTCAAACAAGGTCACCCGGATGAACAGAGCAAGCAAGAGCGCGCCGCCGATCGTGAGCAGATTCGACCTCCAGCCGTCGCCCTTCCGCTCCCCCTTCGAAGCAGCTTTGTCTTTTGGTTTGCTCATTCGTGCGGGACTACCGGCAAGCAGCCCGAGCGGGGCACTTCGCTGGCGCGGACGCTAGTCTGCGGGTAGGGATGCGTCAAGCGAGCCTATGACCACCCTCTGCATCGACACCGCAACCGAATATGGCACCGTCGTGGTGGCTCGTGACGACGGCACGTTTACGTCGGCACGCTGGCGCTCGCAGGGTCGCCACGGAGAGAACCTCTTAGGCCACATCGAGTCGGCATTGGCAGATGCGGGAATTGGTCGCGAAGCGCTCTCTTTGATCGGCGTCGACATCGGGCCCGGCCGATTCACTAGCCTTCGAGTCGGCCTTGGTACCGCAAAGGGCCTCGCCTTCGGTCTCGGGTTGCCGATCGTGGGCGTCAGCTCTCTTGCAGTACTCGCCCGCGCGATCGACGGCGACCGCGACTGTGTTCGCGTGCCGGTGATGAACGGCTATCGAGGGGATGTGTTCACCGCGGCATACTTGATCGGCGACACCACGGCCGAGGAGCTCGTGGCGCCGATTTTCGGTTCGCCAGAGGTCGTATTCGGCGAGATCCGCGAACGGCTGGGCAATCGTCCCCTGTCGGTTGGTGGCGAGGGAGTTCGTCCGCATGCGGAGCTCATCGAGGCCGAGCTCGGGGTGCGGCCCGACGAAGCGCAGATGGCGCTGCAAGCGCCGACGCCACGCGCGATCGCGGCCGAAATGCGGTACAGGTTTCGGATCAACGGACAATCCGACCTGGACTCGCTCGAGCCCAATTACCTTCGTCCGAGCGATGCGAAGCTCCCCGAGCAGACACCGAAGGGCGGCCCCTCGAGCTAACTGCGGTGCGCGGCGATCGCGTCGCGGTAGGCTCGCTCGTAAAGCCGGGTCGTGCGCTCCCAGGAGTGATCGAGTCGCATCACTCTGCTCTGTACTTCGCGGAACGCCTTGTTGTTGGCGAAGGCCGCCGTCGCTCGTTGCATCGCGGCGAGCAGTGACTTCGTGGTGGGTTCGTCGTAGAGAAGACCCGAGCCCGTCTTCAAGGAGGCTTCGCAGTCGACCACCTCGTCCGCGAGACCGCCTTCACGATGCACGATGGGCAATGCGCCGTATCGCTGTGCGAGCATCTGGATGTTGTCGGACGGCACTTCACTGCCGGGCACCACGATGAAGTCGCTGGCTCCGATCAGCGCGTGCCGGAATGCTTCGTCGTTGCCGGTTTTGATCTGGATGCGGTCGGGCCACTGGTCCCAAAGCTCTTCGTAAATCGCGACGAGCTCGCCGTCGCCGTCGAGTTGTACGACCAGCTGCACGTCGTTGCGCAAGAAGTCAGGCCCAATTTTCGCGAGCAGCGCCATCCCCTCGTCATCCACGTGCCCGATGGCGCCGAACAAGGGGACATCGTTTCGTACCGGCAAGGTCAGGTCGTGCTGGAGCTCGGCCTTGCACTTGTCTTTGCCATCCATGTCAAATGGATCGAAGCGGGCGGGAAGATGCCCGTCGGTCGCGGGGTTCCAAAATGCGGGGTCGATCCCGTGCCGTACGCCGGTGAGCTTCGAGCCGATTTCCCGGAACACTTCGCTCAATGGATGGTCGCTGTCGGGACGCTGCAATCGATGGGCGTAGTTGGGGGAGAGGGCCGTGACCTGATCGGCAGTCAGGAGGCCGGCCTTCAAGACCGTGATGCCGGCCTCGTCGATGGCTTGGTCGCCGAGCCCGAGCCAATCGGCATCGGCCGCGTCGAAGCGGCCTTGCTCCGAGGCGTCATGAACCGAGAACACCGTGGGCAGGTCGGGGAGCGCAGCACGCAATCGCGCGACTACCGCGCCCGCGGCCCAGCCATGGGCGTGCACGATGTCGTAATTGTCAGCGTTCTGCGCAATGAGCTCCGTCGCGGCTTTTGCGAAGACGCCAACCCGCGAGGCTTCGAGCTGGCCCCCTTCGCCGGTCAACGAATCCGCCGACAGGAGGACCTCCTCGTTCCCAATGAAGGTCAGGTCTACGCCATCAGGGTTTCGCCCAGTGTAAAGCTCGCAGGACCACCGTCTCCCACCGAGATCGAACTCTAGCTTGGTGAGGCGGCGCGCCAGCGCGAGCTTTACGGTGTCGATGTGCCCGTAAAGCGGAGACAAGAGGTCTACGGCGTGATCGGCGCGACGCAGCACCTTGGCCAGGGTCGCCACGTCCTGGGCGTCTCGGGTCGAGGTGAATGCTTGAGGAGCGATGAAAAGGATTCGCAAAGTGCTGGACCATAGCGACTGTTGGCCCTGGCGGCCACGTGTAAAACCCGCCTTGCGTCCCGACCACGCTGGTCCAGGCTTATTAGATGGAGGAGCGCGAAAGAATCGCAGTGACCGGGGCTTCGGGCCTGGTCGGCCGCGAGTTGGTACCGACCCTCGAGCGGAACGGCTACGAGGTCCTTCGCCTGGTGAGGCGCCCCCCGGGGGCGGACGGCGAGGTTCGTTGGAATCCGGACGGCGGGACGATCGACCGTGAAGGCTTACGGGGCGTCGCCGGGGTGATTCATCTGGCCGGAGACAACGTGGCGTCTGGGCGCTGGACTGAAGCGAAGAAGGCGAGAATCCGCGACAGCCGGGTCCAAGGCACGGCGCTGCTTGCCCGCGCCCTCGCCGAGCTTTCGCCGAAGCCGCGGGTCCTGGTGTCGGCTTCGGCGATTGGGTACTACGGCGTCCGGGGCGACGAGGTCCTCGACGAAACCGCGAGCCAGGGCTCCGGCTTTCTGGCGTCCGTCTGCGGGGAATGGGAAGCTGCCGCAGAGCCGGCGCGCGAGGCCGGGATTCGCGTCGTGCATCCGCGTATCGGCATCGTTCTTGCGGCCGAGGGCGGGGCGCTCGCCAAGATGAAGATGCCGTTCCTGTTCGGCGTCGGAGGACGCATTGGTGACGGAAGCCAGTACATGAGCTGGATCACCTTGGAAGACCTGGTCTCGGCGCTCGCGTTCGCGCTGGAGAACGACGAGCTGGTTGGTCCGGTGAACTTCGTCTCGCCGACGCCGGTCACGAACGCGGATTTCACCGCCGCCCTGGGCCGCGTGCTCAAACGCCCAACCGCGCTGCCGGTTCCGAAGTTTGCGCTTCGACTGGGGGCCGGCGCCGAGATGGCCAACGAAATGCTGATCGGCGGAGCGCGCGTCGTTCCGTCCGCGCTTCACGTACACGGCTTTCGCTGGGAGCATACCAGCGTCGAGCCTGCGCTTGAGTCGCTGTTCTAGCGCTGCGCCGTACCCTAGACGACAGCGTCCCGGTCGAGCTCGATGAGAGTGATCTCTGCAGGCGCCGCGATTCGCATCGGTGGCCCCCAGTAGCCCGTGCCCGAGCTGACGTAGATCTGGGAGTCGCCTCGCCGGTGCAGGCCGGACACGAACGGCTGCGCGAGGCGCGTCAGCAGACCAAAGGGAAAGATTTGGCCACCGTGCGTATGGCCCGAGATCTGGAGGTCGACGCCATGCTCGCGGGCCTCGTCGAAATGCACGGGCTGGTGTGCGAGCAGGACGACCGGCTTGGTCGCATCACGCCCCTCCATCGCTCGCGCCATGTCCGAGCCATGACCGTTTCCGAACCGATGTGCGCTCCAATCGTCTACGCCGGCGAGGTGGATCGTCTCCCCGTTCTTGGTGAGCTCAACATGCTCGTTACGTAGTGCCGTGATCCCAAGACTCTGAAGGAACGCGAGCCACGGGTCCGCGCCCGAATAGTACTCGTGGTTCCCGGTCACGAAATAAGTGCCTAGCTTGGCTCGGATCTCTCCAAGATGGGCCACCGCCGGACCGAGGTCTTCGACCGAACCGTCGATTAGGTCGCCGGTGATGGCGACGATGTCCGGATCGAGCGCATTGACCTTGTGGACCACGTCTTGGACGAAATCGCGACCGATGGTCAGGCCGATGTGCATGTCGGTGAGCTGCACGAGACGAAGCCCGTTGAGCGACCCGGGAAGCTTCTCGAGCCGCACGGCGACGCGCTTGACTTCGACGGGCCGAATCGCCGACCAGACGCCCCAGCCCGACAAGGCGAGCCCAAAGGCGCCTGCGCCTCCGGCAAGCAGCTGGGCGAGGAACTCGCGTCGGCCGCCGTTGACCGAGGCGAAGCTCGCATACTTCACCCAGCTCCAGCGCGCGACCTCACCACCCCAGAGCAGCACGAGCAGCACAAACATCGAGCCCATCCAAACGTAGCCCACCCAAGAGACCGGGATCGCGATGTGGCGAGGCAAGATGCGCCAGGCCAGCATCGATGTGGGAATCGACAATGCGAGCAGGACGAGGGCGATTGTAGCGACTTGGCGCCACGGGGACGGCCACATCGGGTCGCGAATCAGACGCGCCCAAAGGTAGTAGTGCGTACCCAGCGTCAAGCCGCAAATTACGCCGAGGAAAATGAGGATGCGACCGAGCGACATGGAATGCTTACTCGAAGCGCATAAGGATCACGGCATCGAGCGTCAAGTCGCGGCTTGGCCCGGGGTGGCGGGGTCGGGCGAATCGTAGCGCTTCCGGCTTTCGCGGAGATGATCGAGAAGGCGGTCTCGAACCTCCGGGTGCGTCAGGGCGACGATTCGAGCTGCAAGGAATGCAGCGTTCTTTGCGCCGTCGATCCCGACTGTGGCGACTGGAACGCCAGGGGGCATTTGGACCGTCGCCAAGAGCGCATCCATGCCCTGGAGCGCGCCAGCGGCGATTGGAACGCCGATGACGGGTCGAGTCGTGTGAGCGGCCACCACTCCGGCGAGGTGGGCAGCCATCCCTGCACAGGCGATGAAGACTTCAACGCCAAGCTTCTCCGCGGCCGCGATGTACTCCGCGGTTTCGTGCGGGGTCCGGTGTGCGGATAGAACGCGCACATCGCTCGGGATGCCGAGGCCATCGAGAACGTCGCGGCCCTTGAGGACGACAGGCAGGTCGTTTGGGCTGCCGGTCAAAATCGCCACGATCGGGGGATCGCTCTTGCTAAGATTGCTGCTCATCACATTGCCTCCGAGAGCAACGGCTTCTAGCGCAAAGCGGCCGCAGCGTCACCCAACACGACGCAGGCTCGAGAAAATTGCGAACGGGCCTTTGCCGTTCACCAGCCGCAAGCTATACACCGGCCCTGCTATGGCGGAAATTTCACGTAAACTCGCTCGCAAGGCCTTCTGGGTCACCTCGCTGGCCCTCGTGGTGCTCGTTTCTTGGGCTCGAAGCGCGGCCGCGGAAGAGCCGCCCACCGAAGAGACAGCAGCCGGCGCGGCGGCGTCCTCTGAAGCGCCAGCCGCCGAACTTGCAGGCGAACGGACGCTCACGGACCTAATCGTCGCCCCTGGCGGCGTTCCCGCCGAGCCGATGGACGCCAACACTGCCATCGATTCCGTGAAGGCGAGCATGGCGAAGATTCAGCTCCAGGCCGCATCCGGCTTCGGAGACATGTACGTCATTCAGTTCGGCGACACCTTCGATTGGCTGCAGTTGGTTTCGGGCGAATGGATCAAGGGAAACATCAAGCGAATGCGCGAAGACAGATTGGAGTTCGACAGCGACAAGCTCGACATGCTCAAACTCGATTTTGCAGACGTATCGCTGGTGCACTCCCCCCAGGTCAACACCTACGTGTTCGACGACCGCGTTTCGGCGACCGGCCCGGCGGTCATCACTGCCGAGCACGTCATCGTCCAGACCGAAGAGGGCACGAAGACCTTCCCGCGCGGCGAGCTCGAGTCGATCATCGAGGGCCAGAAGGAGCGCGACTGGTGGTCGATGAAGCTTCGCTTTGGCCTGACTTTGAACCGCGGAAACACGAATCAGCTCACCTACGACATCAAGTTCAACACGCGTCGCGAGGATCGGCTGACCCTGCTCGACCTCAATTACAACGCAACATTTGGCAAGACTAACGGCGTCCAAAACGTCAATCGGCAGCTGGGCGAGTTCCTCTTCAACGTGTTCCTTGGTAGCCGCTGGTGGGTGACGCCGGCGTTTGGTCAGCTCTTCAACGACCGCTTTCAGAACATCAAGTTCCGCGCCACGCCCGCCGCAGGTGCCGGTGTTCACATCGTCGACATGCCCAAGGTGAAGTGGGACTTCATAACCGGCATCGGCTACCAGTACTTGAATGCCCTGGCTCCAGCCGCAGGTACGAGGAACCCCCAAAACGACGCCTTCATTCCGCTCTACACGTACTGGGACTTCGACATCACGGGTGACATCGACTTCACGGTCAGCTGGCTGACCAACTTGGTGGTCACGACGATCGGCAATACCAACCACACCGGCAAAGCCGATCTCTCCGTCGAGCTCACGAGCGTCATCGACCTCGATCTCGCGTTCCTCTACCTGAGGACCGAGCAGCCTCTTCAACCGGCAGATCCAGCGCTCCCGGCTATTGAGAAGAACGACTACCAGCTGGTGGTCGGCATCAGCCTCGAGCTCGGCTAGGCCGTGAGCTTCAGGCTGGAGCCGAAAACCATCCCCTCTCATTGAAAGAGTGGGGACGCGATGGCATTGTGCAGCGCCGGAGAGGCGCTACGTGGCAAAGGGCATTTACATTGCATCGATACAGCCGCGCGCTGGCAAGTCGCTCGCGGCGCTGGGCTTGATGGAGTTGGCCTCTCGACGGGTGGAACACCTCGGTTTTTTCCGACCCGTGGTCAGCGGGCGCGCGGAATCCGATCGCGAGATCAGCCTCATGCGGTACCGTTATGGGCTGAAGCAGGACGCTGAAGCGTCGAGCGGTGGCCCCTACGACGAGGCGCGCGCCATGGCCGGGGCGGATCAATCCGACGAGCTGCTCGCGCGCATCTTGCGGCGATACAAAGATCTCGAGTCCCAGTGCGACTTCGTGGTCTGCGAAGGGACCGACTACACGGGGGTCGGCGCGGCGTTCGAATTCGAATTCAACGCTCGCGTCGCCGCTCACTTGGGCACCCCGGTATTCTTCGTGGCGAATGGACAAGGCCGAGAGCCGGACGAGATTCTCGAGGACGTCAGGGCTGCCCGGAGGGCTTTCGAACGGGAAGGCTGCGCCATCGTGGCGACGCTGGTCAACCGGGTTGCCCCCGACCGGCTCGCAGAGGTCGAGGAACGCTTCGCCGAGAAATGGCGCGGCAAGGATCCCGCCTACTTGGTGCCCGAGGAGCAAACGCTCGGTCACCCGAGCGTGGCCCAAGTCATTGCCGCCCTCGACGGGAAGCTGTTGTTCGGTGACGAGCAACGTCTGCAAGGGCTGGTATCTGAGTTTGTGGTGGCGGCGATGCAGCTGCCAAACGTGCTTACGCGTCTGCGGCCGGGCTCGGTGGTGATCACCGGTGGCGACCGGGCCGACGTCGTTCTCGCCTGTCTCGCATCGGTGCGTTCCGAGTCTTTTCCAAATATCGCTGCCATCGTTTTGACCGGCGGGCTCGAGCCACCCGAACCGGTCGCTCGGCTCATCAGGGGCTTGAGGCGAACGGCGGTGCCCGTCATCGGAGTCTCTGACGACACCTTCACCACCGCGACGAAGGTCAACGCGGTGGGAGGGGCTATTCGCGCCGGGGACGACCGCAAGATCGCGACTGCGCTGGGGCTCTTCGAGGAACACGTGGACCTGCCCGAGCTCACCGAGCGCATCCAGGTGAGCCATTCGCCGCGGGTGACGCCATTGCGTTTCGAATACGAGCTGATCGAGCGGGCGAAGATCAGCCGTCAACACATCGTCCTTCCCGAGGGAACGGACGAACGCATTCTACGCGCCGCGGAGATCTTGCTGCGGCGGCGGGTGGTCGATCTCACCTTGCTCGGCGATCCGGCCGAAATTCGCGAGTTGGCTTCCACGCTAGGCGTCCAACTCGATCGTGCGCAGATCGTGAACCCGCTGACGTCGGACTGGCGTTCCGACTTCGCGGATACGTACTTGAACTTGCGAAAGCACAAGGGCGTGACCGAGCACAGTGCCCACGATGCCATGGGGGACGTGAGCTACTTCGGTTCCATGATGGTCTACAAGGGATTGGCCGACGGGATGGTCTCCGGCGCCGCCCACACGACCGCCCATACAATTCGTCCCGCGCTGGAGTTCATTCGCACGCGAAAAGGCGTCTCCGTGGTGTCGAGTGTATTTCTGATGTGTCTGCGCGACCGAGTTCTGGTGTATGGCGACTGCGCGGTAAACCCGA
>CAMYJN010000026.1 GCA_947258625.1 uncultured Polyangiaceae bacterium
GTCGCGCTCTTGTTCTCGGTGAGCCATCCCGCCAAGGCCGAAACGCGGGTCGTCTCCGATGCGAAGACGGGGCCGCTTTGCGAACGCGCGCGCGCCGAGTTGCAACAGATCGGGCTGGCGGCCGCGGCTGTGTCGGTAGATGGTCGCACCCGTCGGGTACGGAGGCGCGCCTTTGCCGATGCGACGGTACAGGCCGTCGTGGCCTGTCAGTCGAAGCCGGTGCGCATCGAGGTCTTCTACCCGGACGGCTCGCGCCTGGGCGAGGAAGCGTTCGTCGTCCTGGTGCGTGACGACGACTCAAACGCGCCGGTCTACGTGAGTGAGCGCATCCGCGCCGAACGCTTCATCGCCAACGTCCCCAAGCAGGTTCCCTTTAGTCCGTCGGTCTGGTGGCTTGGAATTGGGAGTGACGTGCTGCTCTCGCCGGGCGGCGTCGCGCCCCTGGCCTTCGTGACGCTGGACCTCGGCTATCGGTTTCACCGCCACTGGTCGGTTCAGGCGTTCGCATCGATCCAGCCGTACATGCGCCGCCTCGACGCCGGTCCGCTTGAGACGAGTTTGCGCGTCGATCAGTTCGGTGCGGCCATCGCGTACCATCCGGTCGTGACCAAGCGAGTCGATCTTGCGCTTGCCGCGCGCGTTGCAGCCACACGACTCGGCGCGAACGGAACGGGCGGAGCCACTCCCGCCGACCTCGAAGGCCAGCGCGATCGGGTCTGGCTCGCATTTCCCGCCGGGCGTATCGCGCTTCGCATAGGGCTCACCGACCGCATTTGGCTCCGCGCACAAGGGGAGGTCGGGGCGTTGGTGCCGAAGGCCGTCGTTGCAGCTGGCACGCAACAGGTCGGGTCCTTGGGTCCCTTTGCCGCACAGGCCGGGCTTGGTTTGGAGGTGCATTTCCGATGACTTGGCGTTGGATCACGGTCGTGCTGACAAGCCTTTGGCTGCTGGGTTGTGGCGAAACCACGCTTCGCCCGTTCCTCGAAGTCTCGGATGGCGGGGTCGATGCGGCCGAGGACGATGCGGGCGAGGACGATGCGGGCGAGGACGACGCGGGCGAGGACGACGCGGACGAGGACGGTGGCGTGGACGACGATGTCGATGGCGGCGAGCCCTAGTCCGACGACCAAGCCGTGCTCCACCAATTAGAGTACGAAGGGAGCGAGTCCGAGCTCTCCCTTCGTTTTGCCGCGGGACCCCATAGCGAGCGGACTCGGGTCCCTACTCGGGTTTCAGCGGTTCAGTTGTTGAGCGCGCCTTCGTCGATCCACTGACGTAGGATCACGACGAAGCCCGCATCGTCGGGGCCGTTGCGGTGGTTTGCGTCGAGTTGCGGGATGAGGGCACCGGACGGATCGGACGAATCCCCGGGCACCACCAGCGGGAAGCCGTCTCCGCCTGCCAGTATGTTTGCGTAGCTGTCCAAGTCGACGCCAGCCGGGCCGCCACCGTTATGGCACTGCACGCAGCCCGCTTCGAAATACGGTTGAATGTCTAAGGCGAACGAAACTCCCATGACGCCGCCGCCGCTGCCGCCGGTTCCGGTCATGCCGCCCGAGCCAGTCATGCCGCCCGTGCCAACAGTGCCAGTCATGCCGCCCATGCCGCCGGTTCCACTCATGCCACCACTGCCGCTTGGATCGCAGTCGCTGTCATCGTCGTATTCGTTGCCGTCGTCATCATCATGATCGCGACTGCACCGATCGTCGTCGCTGTCGCTGTCGCCGTCGTCGTCGTCGTCGCTGTCGTCGTCGTCGCTGTCGTCGTCGTCGTCGTCGCTATCGCTATCCTCGTCGCTGTAGTCGTCATCGTAACGATCAACGCAGTCGAGACACGCCTGACGCAGATCTTCGCAGAAGGCCAGATCGTCGGTCTTGGTCGAGCACAGCTCATAGAGCGCATCGCAATGCTCGGCGACGTCGTCCTGGCTGGCGCCGTTCCCGTGGACGGCATCCATGCAGTCCATGGCCCCGGCCTCACAATCGTCCGATGATCCATCGCACGACGCATACCCATCGTGACAGCGATCAATTCGCTCCTGCACCGTGGCCGCACTACTGCCGACGCTATCCGAGCCACAGGCGCTGAGCAGGGTCATGATGCCAAGCGTAGGCAACCAAACTATCAAATTTCTGGGCATTTTCGTTCCTCCTGCGAAGCCCTCGGCCCGATCGCGTCGGACTCCACCTTTCTCCAGTGACCCGCCCGTCCAAAATCGGCTCGCTTCTTTACAACTGCATACAAATGGGCGAATCGAGACCCCCTGTTCTCTGAGGGCGGATGCCGAAGCAACGAAGAGCGACGACGAAAACCCGCGTACTTTGGATTGCGCGATGGCCTGCTGAGCGGACCGTAGCTACCGTTCGCTCTTCCGATAATCGCTACGGGCAGGCCTCGGCAGGGCACCGAGCTCACCGGCCTCCCGATCGCACTCCCGATCGCAGCCGCACCGGCAATCGCTCGAGCGTCCGCACGAACACACTTTTTCGGTGCGGAAAATCGCCGTCCGCAAGCTCGACCCAGTCCGTGCGGTCCAGGAGTTGCTCCATCGCGATGCGGCCCTCCATCCGTCCGATCGGTGCGCCGAGGCACAAGTGAATGCCGTGGCCGAAGGCGAGGTGTTGCCGAGGTCCGGCTCGGTGAAGGTCGATTTGATCGGCGTTCGGCCACTTCCGCGGGTCGCGGTTGCCCGACGCCCAAAGCAGCATGACGCGCGCGTTCTCGGGCAACGTTTCGCCGTGGAGCTCCACCGGCACTTTCGTCTTTCGAAAGTGACCTTGAAAGGGCGATTCGAGCCGAAGCACTTCTTCGACGAAGTTCGGCACGAGCTCGGGCTTGGCACGAAGCTCTTCTTGCACCTCGGGGTTCTGCGCCAGTAGCCGCACCATGCTCCCCATGAGGCTCGCCGACGAGTCGCTCCCCGCGATGATGATCTGAAGCACGATCGCCGCAGCGTCCGCGCGCGTCATCGTACCCTCACGGACAGCGTCGATGAGCGCACCCATCATGAACCCAGGCTTTGGCTCGCGCGCTTCGGCCTCGTCGAACTGGTCACGGCACCATTTGAAAAAGCGAAAGCCGTTGAGCACCTTTGACGGTCATCGCGTCGTCTCGCGGCAGCGACAGGATGTCGAGCGTGAGTGCGATCGGGATCTGAAACGCAAACGCGTCCATCCAATCGACTTCGCGTGCTGCGAGCACGGCGTCCATGTGCTCATCGACGAGCGCGCGGACCTGCGGCTCCAGCACTTGCACGAAGCCTTTGCCCAGGCCGGCCGTGGCAATCTTGCGCTGCACGCGGTGAATCGGCGGGTCTTGCAGTGCCAGCACGTCGGGGGGCGCGAACGGCAGGTGCGGCGGCACGAACATCGAAAGCCGCCCGCTTCCGCCCGCGAGCAAGATGGCCACGATGTTCGACGAGAACCGCTCCGGGTCCATCGTCACCTGCTTGATGTCTTCGTAGCGGCTCAGGTAGTAGCAGTCCGCGCCCTTGGGCTTGAAGGTGGGCGCCTCTTCGCGCAGCGCCTCATAGAAAGCGTACGGGCTCTCGATGGTCGAGTCGCTGAACGGATCGAAGTCGGTGACGCGCATGTCGAGCCCTCACGTTAGCGGTTGTACCGAGGTGTTCGCATCAAACGCGACCCTAGCACGCGCACGGCCGACTAGTGCCGGGCCCCCTGTTCGATGTCGAACGCACGCGCCCAAGTCACCGAAAGTTCTGCACGCTCCAAGTTTTGCCGTCCGCGTCCTCGGCAAAGCCGCATGCGACGCGCTCGTAGCGCGGGTTGCTCATATTGACGTAATGGCCGTGCTTCGAAAACCGCTTGCCGGGCCCTTCGTCCCACATCGCTTGGAGGCATCCCTCGACGACGCCGCGCTTCGAAGGCCATGCGGGGCACTCGTTCTGCGCAAGGCCTTCGGGTTTGCAGATGCCGCCGTTGAAGCCCGCGTGAATGCCTCGCTTGCTATCGTGCTTCGCGTGCTTGTTGGCGCATGTCTCGCCCCCCTTCCAACGCCCGAGCGGCGGCAGGCATTGGCACACCCAACGCAGCTGGTTGATTCGCGCGACACAGTCGTCGTAGGGGTTCCCGGTGCTCGGCGGGGGAGCCGGCGCGCAGTTCGAGCGTGGCCGGCTCAGCGCCCCCTTGCCGCAGCGCTTGTCAGACGCCAGGTCGCCGCCGGAACCAATCGCGCCGGAAGGCAACGAAAGCAACACCCCCAAGCCCGCAAGCGTCACAACAGCCACCACCACCGTTCCCCGCGTCATGGCAGCAGCCTAGCAACAGACACTGACCGCGCCCAACGGGCTCGAGACGCGGCAAGAACAACAGGTCGCGCAGCCTGTGCGTCAAGCCACCGCCAACCCACCTGTCCTCCGCAGCACGCCACCCAACGTCCCCTCGAGATACTGCTCCCGAGTAGCCGACCGCTGCAGCTTCCCACTCGTAGTCTTCGGCAACGACCCCGCCTCGATGAGCATCACCTCGCTCACCGTGAGCCCGACCTCACGCTGAACGGCGCGGATGATCTTCGATTCGATGGTTTCCGGGTCGCCGTAGCGGTACTCGGCAGCCACGACGATTCGCTCGGTGGGGTTGCCCGAAATCGAAAAGGCGGCGACGTTGCCCATGCGCACGCCTTCGACGCGCCCCGCTGCCACTTCGATGGGCGTCGGGTCGTAGTTGCGTCCTCGAACGATGATCATGTCTTTCAAACGACCCGTCACGAAGAGCTCGCCCTCCGACATGTACCCAAGGTCTCCCGTCTTCACGCCGCCGTCGACGAAGACACACTTCGTCGCCTCTTCGTTCTCCCAGTACCCGTCCGTCACGCTCGGCCCCTCCACGAACACCTCGCCGACGCGACCCTCCGGAAGGGGCTTGCCGTCTTCACCGAGGATCGAGACGCGATGGCGGGGCAGGGCGCGCCCGCACGACACCACCGGAACCCGGTGCTCGACGCGAAAGAGTCCGGACGGTTTGTTGCGGGCGTCGTCGTTCGGTTCAGATTCCAAGTCGAGGGAGTCCACCTTGAGCTCGTCCTCCATTCCGGCGAACGTGACCGCCAGTGTGGTTTCCGCCATGCCGTAGCACGCGAGAAACGCGCTTGGCTTCAACCCCGCCTCGCCAAAACGATCGAAGAAACCCTGGATGGCATCGGGCTGAATCGGTTCCGCGCCGCATCCGAGCACCCGCACGGCCGACAGGTCCAGCCCGTCCGTCGACGTCGTGCGACGCGCGGTCAAGGCATACCCAAAGTTCGGCGCAAACGAGATCGTCCCCCGCTCTTCTGACAGCGTCCGGACCCACACCTCCGGTCGCTTCAAGAAGTCGAGCGTGGAGATAAACGTGATCGGCGTGCGCGTCACGAGCGGAGACATCACGAACCCGATCAAGCCCATGTCGTGGTAGAGCGGCAGCCAGCTCACCCCGCGGTCCTCGGGGCTCGCGCCCAACCCGTCCACCATGATGGCGTGCGCGTTCGCCCAAAGGCTCCCATGCGTCACCCGCACCCCGCGAGGCGCAGCCGTGCTCCCCGAAGTGAATTGAAGAAACACCACTTGGTCATCGCTCACGGCGCCGAGGTGCAGCTCCCCGCCATCGGGCAGCTCATCCATCGAGACCACTTCGCGCAGCGACGGAATCCGATCGGGAAGCCCGCGCAGCGTGTACGCGACCGGCGAGTCGGCAAGGACCAAGCTCGCCCGCGCGGTCGCCAACATGCGCCCCGTGGTCTCCGCCCAGGAGTCCAGCTGCCCAAGCGTCAGCGGCGGATACAAAGGCACCGCAATGAACCCAGCCCGGACGCAGCCAAGAAACGCCGGCACGAAATCCCGCGGCCGATGCAACACGAGCCCAACCCGATCCCCACGCCGAACCCCAAGACGCTGCATCCCCCGAGCCATCCGGTCCGCTTCCGCGACGAGCTCCCCGTACGTCAGCTCCGCGATCGACCCGTTGTCCCGATACCGATGCGCCTCACGCTCCGATCTCCCAAGCGCTTCCAGAAGCTGTGAAAAGTCATTCGCTTGCATCGCTAAGGCTCCGTTCCCACCGCCCACGCACTCGGCGGTGTCCCTATGAACCCCCTGGTAGGTGCATCAGCCATGCCAGCCCCCAACCCTCAATTTTGAAGCGTTTTTCGAAATTCCGGCCCCCCGACCGACGCCCAACTGTGACCCCCCGGCACAGATTCCGTCACACGTAATTTTGCACCCTGTGCGGCCACCTCAGCATTGATCCAACCCACCCCGGCCCTAGAAGACAATCATGACCCCCAAGGCGTCCGACACCCTTCGCGTCGATGTCCACGAAGACCCGCCGCGCGGCCGCTTCACCTTGGTCTACGATGACGGCCAGACGCTCGGCCAAATGACCTTCAGTCGAGCCCGCGACGACCTCATCATCATCGACCACACGGAAGTCGACGACTCGCTCCGGGGGAAGGGCGGCGGCCTTCGCCTATTCAACGGCATGGTCGATTGGGCCCGCAACACCGGCACCAAGGTCATGTCCACCTGCCCCTTCGCCAACTCCATGTTCGACCGCCACCCGGCAAGCCGCGACATCCTATCCTGACTGAAGTCAGCCCGTCCGAGCGACGAATCGACCCTACGCCCCCCTGCAAGTGCCCGAAAATACGCAATTGTTGAACGGCGGTCGCAAGCCTGCTGCCTCCCGAGCAAACCTAGAAAACTCTTGATCTTTTTTCGACCGCGTGATCAGCTTTCTCAACCACCATGCGCCGGATCGACTCCAGAAAGTCGGCCGCCATTGCTCTGGTCGAGGCGGCCTACAGTCTGCCAGCCGATGAGTCGGCATGGTTGGAAGGGGTCTTGGAAGCTGCGGTGCCCGTCATGGGGAACGCCGTCTTTGCGTCCGGCATCATCTACAATCGCCCGCCCGGTGCGCGGAGCGCGCGGGTTCAAACCTGGAAACACGTCGGCGCGTCAGACCATATGGAACGCGCTGCTAGGGAGTACGCCACCAAGGTGCCAACGGACGTAGAGCGCCTTTGGCTGCGCATCGGCACCGCGAACACGGTATCGCAAATCTCGCCGGAGTCCCGACAGCTCTGTCAGAGCTTTGCAGCCAAGACAGGCGAAGCCGCCGACGCGCTTCTCCTCAACGCGCGGGAACCGGACGGCCGTGGCGCAAGCGTCGCGATGTTCCTTCCCGTCGAAACGCAGTTGAAGCCCGACGAGCGTGAGCGCTGGAGGAAGCTCGGCGCACATCTCACGGCGGGACATCGGGTGTGGAGGGGGGTCACGTCGATGAAACGCGATCCGACAGCGCTCCCGTGCGGAGCCGAAGCGGTCCTGGATCCAACGATGTATCGAGTCGTCGATGCGGCGGGCTCCGGCAAAGACCGGGATGTCGTGGAGAAGCTTCGTGACTCCGCCCGCCGAATCGACCACGCCCGGGGCCGATTGCGAAAGACCGATCCCGCGGAAGCGCTCGAGACCTGGCGGGCCTTGGTCCGCGGACGGTGGTCGATGCTCGATTGGTTTGATTCGGACGGCCGCCGCTTCGTGCTTGGCATCCCCAACCCCCCTGAGCTCGGCGACCCACGTGGCCTCACCGAGCGAGAGCACCAAGTGGCGACCTACGCCGCCCTCGGCGAAAGCGGAAAGCTGATCGGCTACCGACTCGGCGTCTCGAAGGCAACGGTCTCGGGCGCGCTCGTTGGAGCCATGCACAAGTTGGGTGTCAAGACACAACCCCAGCTCGCCGAGAAGATGCGAGGCTTCGCCCGACAGTTCAGCGACACGAAAGAGGACAAACCCAACTAGGCGATCTCTGCCTAGGCCTCGCCAAAATCGCCGCTCGTCACCCGAAGATCGTTCGCGAAGCCGCAGGCCGCAAGCCACCCTCCGCCACTGGCGGCGGAGGAACTAACCCCCAACAAACGCCAGGATCGCCTCGTTGACCACCCGCGGGTTGTCTTCGTGCATGATGTGTGACGCGTCCGGGACTTCGATCCGCTCGACGTGCGGCAGTAGCTCTTCCAAACGGTCCGTGAGTAAACGCAGGAACTTCGGGCTTCGCTCTGCGTGCAGGAGCAAGGTCGGCGCTGCAACGCCGCGAACTTCGGCGTCGCTTAGAGGTGGGAACCCTTCTCCGAGCAGTTGCGCCTTGTCGACCGCGACATTGTCCCAAGCTTGTGCTTTGCGCTCCTGCGAAAGCCGATCGAACGCCTCTGTGCCAAGCACCCCGCGGGCGAATGCCTCAAATCCTGCTTCGTCGTCACCTCGACGGTAGGCCTTCTCGGCCGGCCCCACCGCTGAGATGCCGAAACGCATGATCGCCGCCGCCGTCCGCGGGCGCCGAAGCAGCGTCCGGAGGAGCTCAACGGGGCGAGGCGGTGTGCTGACGAATAGCGAAAGCACCGGGGGCTCCATGAGCACGAGGCTACGGACGAGCTCCGGATGTCGAATCGCCGCAAGCAAGCACACGAAGCCACCCCACGAATGGCCCACGAGATGCGCGGGCGCGGCGTCGAGGCGCTGCACCAAGGCGACGAGGTCATCGACGTGCGGAAGCATCGGGTCGTCCGCGCCTTCTGGGATTGCTTCATTGGGCCGCGCATACCGTCGACTGTACGCAACCGTTCGATAGGAAGCGCCGATCGCGGGAAACTGCTGTCCCCATGTGCGCAGGTCCGACGCGCTGCCATGCACGAGGACAACGGGCTCCCCTCGACCTTCCTCGCGATACGCAAGCTCGACGCCATTGACGGCAACGGTTCGCACTCCCTCGAATGCCGGGTCATTCATGGGCTGGGTCCCTCCGACTCAGCGATGGTAACGCGTCCCCTCCCGCAGCCCTAGCCCCAACGTTCCGCGCGGCCGGTCCGCCGAGGTATCATCGCCCCATGAAACCTCGCACCCTACGGATCGTCCTTCTGAGCCTCGTCATCTTCATCGTAGTCCCGATCGGCGCGGCAATCTTTCTCCTCAACACCTACCAGCCCGCCCCCGTCGATCCCAGCTGGGCGATCGCCCCCTCGATGAGCATCCCCGAAGGCGCCGTCACCGTTCGCTACACCGGCACGGCAACGCTCGTGTTCTCCGACGGCGAAACGACCTGGATGACCGACGCTTGGTTCTCCCGCCCCGGCCCCCTCGAAGTCCTCTTTGGAAAGATCGAGCCCGACCTCGACGCGATCACACGCGGCCTCGCACACAACGAAGTCGACGAGCTCTCCGCTGTCTTCCCCCTCCATTCGCACTACGACCACGCCATGGACGCGCCGGAGGTCGCCAAGCGAACCGGCGCCATGCTCCTCGGTTCGGAGTCGACGGCGAACATCGGTCGAGGCTGGGGACTTCCCGAAGAACAAATCCGCGTCGTGTCCGACCGCGAGCCCATCACGCTCGGCAAGTTCACCGTCACCCCAATCGAGGTCCGTCATTTCCAGTTCCCCAATCCCGAAATGGCCGCCCGCGCCCTCGGAAACCCGGAGATCGACGCGCCCCTGACACCGCCCGTCGGCGCCTTCGACTACCGAGTCGGCAAGGCCTACGCGCTCCACGTCAACCACCCGAAGGGCACCTGGCTTATCCTAGGCAGCGCCGGCTTCGTCGAAGGCGCGCTCGAGAACTACGACGCCGACGTGGTCTTCCTCGGCGTCGGCGCACTTGGTTCCCAAACCGACGCCTACCGCGAAACCTATTGGAAGGAGTCGGTCGAACGAACCCATCCAAGCCGTGTCATCCCCATCCACTGGGACAGCCTCAGCGGCCCCATCGAAGGCCCCTTCACCGGCATGGTCCGCGCCGCAGCGTTGCTCTCCAAAGGCTCCGACGAGCTACTCCCCTTCCTCCGAGCCAAACAAGCCGCCAACCCCAACATCGCGTTCATCACGCTCCCGCGGTACGAACCCGTCGTCGTGTTCTGAGAGCGAACTCCTTTCCAGAGCACCGTCTGCTCGCCACGATCAGAAACTGCTCCTCGAGCAGGAGCCGGTTCTGTCCAGGCTACAAGTCCGTGGCGACGCCCGCGAGCGCGTCGACCCGAACACCGGCACCGGCGCGAAGCGCTTCTAGATCTGCCGCGAGATCTTTCGGCCCCACCTTGAACACGAACGCGTCGGCCTTCATGTACCCGTAGACCGGCACGCTGCGGTCGAACAAACCGAAGAACCGATCTTGGGAGCCATCGAGCGCCTTTAGCCGAAAGCTACTGATCACCTGCTTTTGCACGATGCCGACCTGCTGCGCAGTCAGGTCCGGGTGGTCGTACTTCGAGATCTGAATGAACTCTTCCGTCTCTGCCATCGGAACACCCCCCGGCGTGAACATGTGGTTCTCGACCTTGTTCACCTCGTTGTCATCGGCGTGCAGGTACGTCTCGCCCATGAAAACGATGGGCGCGTAGCTCTTGCTCGAGAGTTTTTTGTACGCGAGCAGTCCGACGACGACGAGCGCGACAACCACCAGGTAGACCTTGCTTCTGTCCATCCACCCACCCTAGGCAAGAGCGGCCGAGAAGGGAAGTTACCCGCGGCAGCGTCTAAGGATCGACGTCCATCGGACACGTCGTATGCGGGCTCGTCTCGTCCGCGGTCGCCACCCAGGAAAACCACGTGCGGCTCGGTGAGTCGTTGGGGAGGTTGTAGGAGAGAAACCCGTCCTTGCGGCTGGTCGGCGTTCGGATGGTCCGCAAGTCACCCGAAACCGACACGGCGCCCTTTGAGCCGGGCGGCCCGTGTACCAAAGGCTGCGTCCATACGCCGAACTGCGGATTGTCCCCGCGCTTTAGATCGCCGAACTTGCACGCCAGCCTTCCCTCACAGCGGATGTTGCCCACGCCGTGCATCTCGCTGAGGCAGCCGCGACCCTTGCTCTGGTCGTCGGGCTTGTAGGCGCCTCGATCAGCCGACCAGTAGCTTGGCGCCGCTTTGCACCGGGCCCATTCGATGGTTCCGCGCTC
>CAMYJN010000027.1 GCA_947258625.1 uncultured Polyangiaceae bacterium
AGCTCTACATCGACGGCGAGCTTCTTGGCCCCGTGCCTTGGGAAGGGGATCTGGCTGCCGGCATCCATCAGCTGGAAGTTCGAGCCGAAGGCCACGGCAACCACACCGAGCAGATTCGGCTTGAGAAGTCGCCGGGCGTCCGTCTGATTCAGGTGATACTCACTCCGGTGGCCATCACCGTCGCGTCGACGGAGCAGGACAAGACGACGGAGCGTAACGACCCGCTGCGCAACACCGTCACGCACGCCGGCGCGCCCGTTCCGCCGGGTGTGGCCACCCTGGATTTCTCGACGGGCTGGCCCTGGCTGGCTTGGGTGGGCTTGCGCGCCGGGCTGACGGATTTCCTCGATGTCGGTATCTCGGTGCAAACCTTTGGGCGCCTCACGGACTTCACGCTGAGTACGAAAGCGGGATGGCGCGTATCGCCCTACTTCTCCGTAGGTGGAGATCTCCAGATCGGCGGCGGTATCGGGCCCGCGCGGCGGGACCAGGATGGGAACAGGCGTCCGACCAACAACTTCTTCATCAGCCTGGACGCGATCTTCAGCGTTCACTTCCCGCCTCGTGGCGCCTTCTCGGTCTGGATTGCCGGGGACTTCAATAGCGATCGATGGGACTTCGACGGTCGCAATAGCAGCTTGTCTGTGAGAAACTCCCGAGAGAACTTCGTGCGCGCCCGGCTCGGCGGCTCACTGGAAATCGTAGTGACGAAGAAGTGGAACGTTTGGATTGAAGTCGAGGGCATCGTGGCCGGCAAGCGCCGGCCCGTTCTCGGTGATATCTTCGGAGGCGGCCACCCGGACTCGCTCGTCTATGGGCAGTTCGGCGCGACCTTCAAGTTCGGCAGTCCGAAGGAGGGTTCGTGATCGACGGTCACTTCATCGTGATCGAAGGCATCGACGGGTCGGGTACGACGACGCAGTGCTCCATCCTGGCAGACCGCCTCACCGAGAAAGGCCTTCCCGTTCACACCACACGCGAGCCAAGCGATGGACCCGTTGGCGTCCTCATTCGTCAGGTCTTGACGGGGCGGGTCGTCGTCTCGGGCCGCCAAGGCGCGCGGCCGTTCCACTGGGCGACGATGGCCACGTTGTTCGCAGCTGATCGTCTCGATCATCTCGAGGCCGAGGTGATCCCGAACCTCACCGATGGGGTCACGGTCATCTGCGATCGCTACGACCATTCTTCGGTCGCCTACCAAACTGTGAGTGGCGGAGGCGGCGAAGACATCTCCAGCTGGGTGCGCGAGCTCAATCGCCACGCCAAGCGTCCCGACTTGACGCTCGTGCTCGATGTCGACCCTAAACGAGCGGCAAGCCGCCGCGAGACGCGATCGGGCAGCCCGGAGCTGTACGAGGTCGACGAGATGCAAGTCGAGCTCACCAATTTTTACAGGAAAATCGACGAACATTTTCCAAATGATACCATTCGACACATCGATGCGAACCGCGACATCGCAGCAGTGGCCACGGCGATCTGGGCCGAAGTGATGGCACTGCGAGGAGAATCCATATGAGCCGTTACCTGTTTTTATCATTCGCCGTGCTCTTGGTCGCCAGCGTCACGGGCTGCGAAACCACGAAGCTCCAGCGAGAGATGCTGGAGGACTCCACCTGGGAGACCTCGGAAGGCGAGGAGGACTGGAACGCCGAGGGCAAACGTCCGAGTCGCAAGGAGAGGAAGCAAAACGAGGCGTGGGAGAAGAAGAACGCTCCGATGGAGGAGGTGCCAGCCGCCGAACCGTCGCAGCCCGAGAGCAATCTCGACCAGCCGTATCGGCGAGTGTCCGAAGGTGTCATCGCGCGCACCGAGCTGTTGCCTGTCCTCGACGGTGGTCTTGGCCGCTTTCTCCAAAATGTTCAGACCGAGCCGGCGTTTCACAAGGGCGCCTTCGTGGGCTTCCGCATCGTCAGCCTGTTTCCCGGTGAGCCCGCGTTCGCATCGCTCGACCTTCGTCCTGGTGATACCGTCACGCGCATCAACGGCAAGCCGATCGAGCGGCCGGAGCAGGCTATTGCGGTCTGGGAAGAGCTGCGAACCGCTTCCGATCTCATCGTCGACTACCGGCGAGACGGCGAGGCCCACGCGTTGCGCTTTGCAATCGTTGACGAGGGCTGAGTTCGACTCCATCGTTCCGCGGTGCGGTCCGCCAATCGTTTTGTCGTCCATCGTCGTTTCGCCATCGCGGCCTCCGCGCTGCTGGTCTACACCGTTGCGGTCGTGCTTTGGGGCGCCTACGTGCGTGCGACCCTATCCGGCGACGGCTGTGGCGACCATTGGCCCTTGTGCAACGGGGTCGCCATCCCGGTCGACCCTTCACTCAAGACGATCATAGAGCTCACCCACCGAGTGACGTCCGGTCTATGCTGGATTTGGACCTTCGTGATGTGGGTCATCGCGCTGCGCGTCTTCGAGCGCGGCCAGGCGACCCGTTCCGCCGCGGGCTGGAGTCTGTTTTTCATGACGACCGAAGCTCTGGTTGGTGCCGGCCTCGTTTTGTTTCGCATGGTGGCCGACAATCCGTCGACAGCACGCGGAGCTTGGATGGCGGCTCACCTGATCAATACGTTCTTGCTGCTCTCGGCGCTCACTTGGATGGCCTACAGCGCCTGGCGCGAAGGCGGCGCGCGTTTCCCGAGCGACACACGTTCCCGTTGGCTGCTTGGCGGCGCGGCGGCAGTTGTCCTGTTCGTGGGCGTCAGTGGCGCGATTGCAGCGCTCGGCGACACCCTCTTTCCGGCATCGAGCCTGACGGCTGGACTCCGTGAGGATTTCTCGCCCACCGCGCACATCTTCTTGCGCCTTCGCCTCTGGCATCCGGTGATTGCGGTATTCGGCTCCGGCTATTTAGTTTGGCTGGCTGCGGACTTGCTTCGCCGCAGGCCCCATCCGCCGGTTCCGATGTTGGCGATGATGCTGGGTGGATTGGTGCTGATCCAAATAGCAGTGGGGCTGCTCAACGTTGCTTTTCTCGCGCCGGTGCCGATGCAGCTCGCGCATCTCCTCATCGCCGACGCGACGTGGATTACCTTAACCCTCCTTGCACTTTCCTCACTGCCCCCCATGTCCGGTGCTAACCTGGTGCCGTGAGCGATCCATATCTCGGCAAAGAGGTGGCTGGGCAGTTCCGCATCGTCGAGAAGATCGGCAAGGGGGGCATGGGCGCGGTCTACAAGGCCGAGCAGCCCGACATGAATCGCTACGTCGCCATCAAGATTCTCCACTCCCGGTATCTCACGCGAAGCGATTTGGTTTCTCGATTTCGTCGCGAAGCGCGGGCCATGAGCCAGCTCTCGCATCCGAACACGGCGCGCGTGTTTCTCTACGGGCAGCTCGACGACGGCGCTTGCTACTTCGTGATGGAGCACCTCGTTGGCCAAAACCTCGCCCAACTCGTCCGTGCGGAAGGCGCGATGAAGCCCAAGCGCGCGGTTCGCATCATGACGCAGGTCTGCGGTGCACTCGAAGAAGCGCACCAGGCGGGGATCATCCATCGCGATCTCAAGCCGGAGAACGTCTTCGTCACCAGTCAGGGGGGCATACGCGACTTCCCGAAGGTCCTGGACTTCGGCCTTGCCAAGGTCACAGAGCGGCAGATGCGGCCTGGCTCGATGGTGCTCACTCAGCAAGGCATGGTCTTCGGCACTCCGGAGTTCATGAGCCCGGAACAGGCCCACGGGAAGACCCTCGATGCTCGCTCGGACATCTACTCGCTGGGGGTCATCCTCTACGAGCTTCTGACCGGGAAGCTGCCGTTCGATGCGAAGCAGCCGATCGAGTTCATCCAGCTTCACGTCAACGCGACGCCCATTCCGTTTTCGCAGCGCCTCCCCGGCGCGACTTTTCCGCCGGGTCTCGAAGAGGTGGTCATGGCGGCATTGGCCAAGCAGCCAGAGGATCGATACGCTTCGGCAGCGGAGTTTGCCGCAGCGCTCGAGAGTGTCCTCCAGCTCGAGGCTGGCGAGCGGGGCTCGATCACGCTCCCGACCCCTGTTCCCTCGGCACCCATGCCGGAGCCCGCAGCGCCCATTGGAACGTCCCCGAGAAGAGGAAAACGCACTCCAAGATGGGTCCTGCTGAGCCTCGGCGTCGTCCTCGCGGTGGCCGCTGTCGTGGCGTTGGTCGCGGTCTTCGGCCCCGGTTCTTGAACAGTTCTGCCGCCGTTCTTGACCCGTCGCCGCCCTGGCCCTAAGCCGCCTGGCTCTGGGAGTTTGACCGGTTCAGAGCGGAGCGTCAGAGTGCGCGCCCGCTGCCAGCCAGGGACCACCATGACCGTAGCGATTCGACAAGCCACGATGATGCTGACTGTGCGCGATCTGATCGCGCTCACCAAGCCCAGGATCACGCTGATGGTTCTGGTGACGGCGGCCGGCGGGATGTGGCTCGCGCCGGGGTCGCTCGGCCTTGGCTCGATGGCGGTGATGCTGCTGACGACCGGCATGGTCGTCGGCGCGGCGAACACACTCAACTGCTATTTGGAGCGCGATACCGATCGCTTGATGACTCGAACTGCCAGCCGCCCACTGCCCGATGGCCGGCTCGAACCCTCCTGGGCGCTGGTTCTCGGGGTTCTCATGGGTCTCTTTGCGGTGCCGACCCTCACCGTCGCGGTGAACCCCATGACCGGCCTGCTCGGTTTCATCGCCCTGGCGAGCTACGTGGTGATCTACACACCGATGAAGCAATACACCCCGGCGGCGCTTTTCGTCGGAGCCATTCCGGGTGCGCTACCACCGCTCATGGGCTGGACTGCGGTCACCGGCAGCATCGATCTGCCGGGTCTGGTCTTGTTCGGCATCTTGTTTTTCTGGCAGATTCCGCACTTCATCGCGATTTCGATCTTCCGGCAGGAGGAGTACGAGCGCGCGGGCCTGAAGGTCTTGCCGTCGGTTCGCGGCATTCGCGCAGCCAAAGTGCAATCCGCCGTCAACGCAGGCGCCCTCTGGGCGGTCTCGCTCCTCCTCGTTCCTTATGGGCTGGCTGGCAGCGTGTACCTCACGGCTGCGATGGTCCTAGGCGCCTACTTCTTTTGGATGGCATTGCGTGGCTTCAAGGCCGAGGATACGAACGCCTGGGCTAAGAAGTTCTTCTTCGCCTCCCTCATCTACCTCACCGGTCTTTTTGCGGCTCTGATTGTCGATGCGCTGTAAGGCAGTCGGCCTCGCTCTGCTCGCGGTCCTCACGGTCGTTGGTTGCTCGAAGCGAAGCGCGAAAGATGTTCCCGTTCTCGGTCAGCTCCCGGAGTTCTCGCTGGTCGACCAAAACGAGCAGGCCTTCGATCGCGAGTCGATGGAGGGCAAGCTCTGGGTCTCGGCCTTCGTCTTCACCCACTGCCGCTCGACTTGCCCACGGATCACCGCCCACATGAAAGGGCTTCAGTCCCGAGTTTCGGACGTTCCGACTGCCCATTTCGTCTCGGTCAGCGTGGATCCCCGCAACGACACCCCCGAGGTCATCAAAGCCTACATGACGAAGAACGAGCTGGACGAGAGCAACTGGCGCTTTGTAACAGGCGAAGAGGAGGCAATTCGGCACGTCGTGGTCGATGGCTTCAGGGTCGGCCTCGGGGATGAAGACAGCAAGGCGGCGGGCGCCGAAGACATCATGCACTCGAACTCCTTCGTATTAGTCGACGACAATGCCCGGGTACGGGGCTATTACCGCGCCAACAACGACGGTATTGGCGACCTCGAGCGCGATCTGCGGGCTCTGGCCGCCGCGGTACCGTCCAAGCATTGATAGCGCTTCGCTTCGGTGTTAAGCCCGCGGCATGAGTGAACGCATCCCCGTCGCCCAACGACTCAGCGTCGTGAAACCCTCTGCCACCGTCGCCGTCGCCCAGCGGGCGCGCGAGCTCAAGGCGCAGGGCATCGATGTGCTTTCCTTCAGCGTGGGTGAGCCGGACTTCGATACGCCAGCGCACATCCGCGACGCGGCAAAGAAGGCGATCGACTCGGGAGTCACCCGCTACACGGCGGCGCGGGGTACCGTCGAGCTCCGCGAAGCGATCTGCGATGCTTCGGCAAAGCGCCGCGCAGGGGTGACCTACGATTCTTCCGACGTCGTCGTCTCGGTCGGCGCCAAGCACACTCTCTTCAATCTGGCGTTGGCGCTCTACGATGAAGGCGACGAGGTTCTGATCCCGGCGCCATACTGGGTGAGTTATCCGGAGCAGGTTCGACTCGCCGGCGCGGAGCCCGTCATCGTTCAGACGACCGAAGAACAAGGTTTCCGAATGACGCCCGAAGTGTTGCGCACTGCGATTACGCCGAAGACCAAGGCCCTCATCCTCTGCTCGCCTTCGAACCCCACGGGCGCGGCCTACACGGGTGACCAGCTTCGTGCGCTCGCCGATGTTGCCGCCGAGCACAACTTTTGGATCATCGTTGACGAGATCTACGGGCAGCTGGTGTACGGAGGCTTCGAACAGAAATCGATCGCCGAGGTCGCACCCGAGCTCAAAGATCGCATCATCATCGTCGACGGCGTCAGCAAGACCTTTGCAATGACCGGCTGGCGCATCGGCTGGATGCTCTCCCCTGCGTATGTCGCGAAGGCATGCGAGAAGATCCAAAGCCAGTCCACCACGAACCCGAGCTCGATCGCTCAAAGTGCGGCCATCGCTGCGCTCCGCGGCCCCTGGGAGCCGTTGGAAGAGATGCGCCAAGCGTTCGAGGCGCGCCGAAGCATCATCGTCAGTGGGCTCAACGCGATCGACGGGATCAGTTGCGGGATGCCCGAAGGCGCCTTCTACGCCTTCGCCAACGTGCAGGGCCTCATCGGCAGGCAGGGCGGCGGCAAGAAGCTCAAAACCGACCTGGACGTGGCCGGCTATCTCCTAGAGGAAGCCCGTTGCGCCGTCGTCCCCGGGACCGCATTTGGCGCGCCCGGCTTCGTCCGCATTTCGTACGCCGCGTCGAACGATATGATTCGCGAGGGGCTGAAGCGGATTGACGACGCGGTTGCGAAGCTGAGTTGAGCAGCGGTACAGGCTCAGCCGTCATCGCTGCCGCTTTCCGAGCGCGATCCCCACACGGGCGAGTAGCGCGACGCCCAGCACCGTCATCAGCAAGGCGCTTGGCGTTCTCGGGGCGTAGCCAGCGCTGAGTAGCAACAAGAGCCCAGCGCCGAGCTGTCGGCGAACCGCACCCTTCGACATGATCGCCGCGGCGGTCACCGCCGCGCCCACGCCCAGCGGAATCGCGTAGAGGATGAAGTCCCGATCGGGCAAGAAGTCGAGTCGCAGCGCACCGTAGAGCAAATCCGGCAGGTCTCGCCCGACGGCCTGCTTCCAGACGATCATCCCTGCCGCGACGAACCCTGCGGCCAGGGCCGACAAGACGATCGCGGTCTTGCCGCGCAGGTCCCGCCAAGGAATCGAGATCGCAAAGCCGATTGCGATCGGTGCCGCCAGATAGGCTAACTCGCCAGACCAACGAAACGCGTTGGAGAGGCGCTCGGTGTGCTCCCAGTACGTGCGTTCGCCGACCAGATTCACGACCATCGAGAATACGCCGCTCAACGCGGCGACGAGCGTCAGCACCAAGGCCACCGTGACGGGGCGGGTCGAGCGCCAATGCATTCCAGCGAGAATCAGGAGTACGATCGTCGCATGGGCAAGCCCTGCGACCACGATGACGAGCTCGGGTCTGGTCCATGCGCGTGGCAAAAACGTCATCAAGGTGACGATGGGAACCAGAAGCCAGCCGAAGCTCGCGATGCCGGCGCGCGCAGAAAACGGGAGCCCGCTTTTGGGCGACGAAAGCGATGCGAGAGAGAAACCCAAAGCGACGAGGGCGCTCACGACACTGAGATTGCGGGCGAAGCCGCCCCAGGTGCCCAGTCGAACGAGCGCATCCGTCGACCAGGCTTCATGCCCCATGAGAATCAGGACGCGATTGAGCAACAGGTCGGCCAAGGCAGCGGCGCCCGCCATCCACGCGAGCGGAGGGACCGCAGCGAGGTAGGGCGAACCATCGTCTTCTACGGGCGTGATGCGAGCCACGGCGGCTAGCGATGAGTCGATGCCCTCGGTCAAGATTCAGGGACCCTACGCGGGCAATCTAGCGTATTCAAGGCTCTCTGCTAGAAGGTGACAGATGACCGTCCGCAACGACTGGACTCGAGACGAGGCCCGTGCGCTTCACGATCTGCCGCTCACCGACCTCCTGTTTCGGGCGCAGGAAGTCCATCGTGCAACGCAGCCGCGCGACGCGGTGCAGCTCTGCTCACTTCTGTCGATCAAGACCGGCGCCTGCCAAGAAGACTGCTCATACTGTCCGCAAAGCTCGAAATATGACACTGGCGTCGAAGCCGAGCGCCTCATGGATGTCGCCGACGTGCTCCGAAAGGCGCGCGAAGCCAAAGAGGCAGGCGCCAGCCGTTTTTGCATGGGGGCGGCATGGCGGAGCCCAAAGAAAGGGAGCCGGCAGTTTCAGCAGGTCTTGGAAATGGTGCGCGGGGTGCGTGCGCTCGAGATGGAAGCTTGCGTGACCCTCGGAATGCTCGATGACGAACAAACCCAAGAGCTCAAGGACGCCGGCCTCACCGCGTACAATCACAACCTCGACACGTCCGAGGAGTACTACGGCGAGATCATCACGACCCGCACCTACAAGGACCGGCTAGACACGATCGCGCGAGTGGCCGCCTCAGGGATTTCCGTTTGCGCCGGGGGAATCATCGGCATGGGCGAAAGCATCGACGACCGGGTTGGCATGCTCGTGACGCTCGCCAACCTTTCCCCGCAGCCCGAGAGCGTCCCGGTCAACGCTCTCGTAGCCGTTCCGGGGACGCCACTGGGCGATCGGAAGCCGGTCGATCCGCTCGAGCTCGTTCGCATGTGCGCCACCGCGCGCATCATGATTCCCGGGGCGCGGGTGCGGCTCTCGGCGGGGCGGGCTTCGTTGAGCCGCGAGGCACAGCTCCTCTGCTTCGTGGCAGGCGCCAACAGCCTATTTTTTGGAGACAAGCTGCTCACGACCGGAAACCCGGACCACGACGCGGACCTAAGCTTGCTCCGCGATGCAGGGCTTTCCGCCCTCGCCCCGGCTTCTGACGCCGCCGAGTAGGGCTTGCCAACTGTAATTATTGAGCTTTCGGGGCTACAAGCTATTGAATTTGATTCGCAACATCTATCCGCTATAAAGAAAGCATGCTCGTGTGCCACTGCCACGCGGTCAACGACCGAACGATTCGCCAATGCGTCAACAACGGCGCGCGAAGCGAGCACGAGGTCCGCGAGGCTTGCGGTGCGGGTTCCAGCTGTGGGAGCTGCAGGCCGGCGATCGATCGCCTGATCGAGCTTCATCACGACTCGCAGAGCGGAATCAACGGCAGCGGCGCGCAGGGCTGAGCTCGCGCTGATAACGCATTTCAAGTTCAGATTCGATGCATTGCCACGGGCAATCGCCGTCTCTATGCTCGCTCGAAGGAAGATTCATGAAGGGCAACGAAGAAGTCATCAACGTGCTCAACGAGGTCCTCACCTCCGAGCTCACTGCAATCAACCAGTACTTCATTCACTCGAAGATGTGTGACGACTGGGGTCTGGAGAAGCTTGCCGCGAAGAAGCGCGAGGAGTCGATGGAAGAAATGAAGCACGCCGACCTCATCATCGCGCGGATTCTCTTTCTCGAAGGCGTTCCCAACATGCAGCGCTACTTCCCGGTCAAAGTCGGTGAGGATGCGATCGAGCAGCACCGGCTGGATCTCGAGGTCGAGTACGACGCGGTGAAGCGTCTGAATGCTGGCATCGCCACTTGTGCGGAAAAGGGCGACAACGGTAGCCGCGACCTCCTTCAGATGATTCTTCAGCAGGAAGAAGAAGGCATCGACTGGCTTGAAGCACAGCTCCATCTCGTCGAAATGATCGGCAAGGAGCGGTACCTCGCCGAACAGGTCGCTGCCGGCGCCGGCGCCTAGCACTGGCTCGCCTGCCTGCTAAAAGCCTATGGATGAACGCGCATCCGCTCGCTGGCCAGCCCGCGCCGTCCAATGTTCTCGTCGACGTCGCGAAGCTCATCACTGCGTACTACGAGACCAAGCCTGACCCTGATGATCCGAGCCACCGAGTGAGCTTTGGCACCTCCGGGCACCGGGGCTCCTCGTTTCGCCGTAGCTTCAACGAGGCTCACATCCTCGCCACGACCCAAGCGATCTGTGACTACCGCAGGGCCGAGGGAATCGACGGCCCACTCTACATCGGCATCGATACACATGCGTTATCGGAGCCGGCCGGCAGGACCGCACTGGAAGTCCTCGCGGCCAACAGCATCGAAACCTGCATGGCGCCGGAAGGTCATTTCACGCCGACGCCGGCAATCTCGTTTGCGATTCTCGAGCACAACCGAAACAGCTCGCGCGATGGCGACGGGATCGTCGTCACACCGTCGCACAATCCGCCCGAAGATGGTGGATTCAAGTACAACCCACCGCACGGCGGGCCCGCGGACACCGAGGTCACCTCGTGGATCGAGCGCCGGGCCAATCAACTCATGGCCGCCGGCCTAAAAGACGTCCGCCGCGTTTCCTATGAGGCCGCGCTTCGCGCGGATACGACCCATCTCCACGATTTCATCACGCCCTACGTAGAAGGGCTCGAGACAGTCCTCGACATGCGTGCGATTTCGACCGCAGGCCTTCGCATCGGCGTCGATCCGATGGGCGGTGCCGGTATCGAGTACTGGCCTCGAATCGCCGAGCGGTACGGCCTTCGGCTCGACATCGTGAACGACGTGGTCGACCCGACGTTTTCGTTCATGACGCTCGATCGCGATGGCAAAATCCGCATGGATTGTTCTTCGCCGTACGCAATGGCGGGTCTGGTCGATCTCCGAAATCAGTACGACATCGCGTTCGGCAACGATACGGATTTCGATAGGCACGGCATCGTGACCAGCAGCTGGGGGCTTCTCAACCC
>CAMYJN010000028.1 GCA_947258625.1 uncultured Polyangiaceae bacterium
CCGGGGCGCCGGCGAACACGATGCGGGGGTTCAACGGACGGGGCGCCTTGCAAAGGTGGCCGGAGGGGCTTGGGGCCTGGGGCCACGCAAGGCGCCCCTCGGAGCTCGCGCCAATCGGGGCGGGTTGCTGTCTTGCCGATTGTCACTCACACGCCGCCGAACCCCCCATCGCGTTCGCCGGCGCCCCTCCATACGGAGACACGAACAAGAACCTTCCCAACCGGCAGGCGGCAGCGCGAGCCGGAACGGCGAAGCCCGGCGCGAAGCGCCGGCAAGGCAGAGCGAAGCGAATGCCGCGCCAGGGAGGACTACGGGTGGGGGTGGGCGGGCGGTGTAACCAAACCAAACCACGCACCCAATTCAACACCCCCGCCGCCAAGCACCCGCGGCAGCGCGAGCCGTTCGACTCCGCCCAACATCGCGCCTTGGTACGTGCCCCGGGATTAGTCGGAGCCGCCGCCTAGCTTGGCCTTCAGCAGATCTCCGAATGTGCCGAGTCCTTGCTGGGCCGACTCTTTGCGGTACTCGCGGACGGCCTTGCGCTCGTCGTCGAGGAGGCGGGCGCGAATCGAGCAACGGAGTGAGCCGTCGCGCTCGGTGCCGATCACCTTCACCTCGATGACGTCACCCTGAGAGACGCCCTTTTTCCTGTCGTCGTGCGCGTCTTGAAGCTCGCGGCTGCGGATGAAACCGCGCCCGCGCTTTCCGAGCATGCCTTCGACTTGGACTTGAACACCCGTGTGGTCGACCCGCTTGACGATCACCGACACGACCGAGCCGGGCTTCAGCGAGCGCGGGGCCTTGCCAACTTCGATTTCTCCGGCTTCGATCGCGGCAGCATCCGCCTCGGACAGTTTCGAGAGCGAAATGCGCCGCTGCTCACGATCGACCCGCTCGACCACGACGTGAATCTCATCGCCTTCGGTGACCGCCTGTTTGGCGTGCGTGAGCTCTCGGCTCCCGCCGAGCTCCGAGATGTGAAGCAGCCCTTCGATGTTCTCCTGGAGTTGAATGAAGGCACCAAACTCGGTCGTTCGGACGACCTTGCCCTTGATCGGTGTCCCCGGTCGAATCGTTTCTTTGGCCACTTCCAGCGGGTCGGGCTGACAGGCGCGCATCGATAGCGACACCCGGCCAAACCGGTCTTTGCGCGACGCCTGCTGAATCTTCAAGACCTCGACTTCGACTTCATCACCAACTTTGGCAGCGTCCTGCGGACGGACGCCCCGGCCCCAGGAAACCTCGCTCATGTGAACCAAGCCGTCGAGGCGGTCTCCCAGATCGACCAGCACGCCGTAGTCGCGCACCTCGACCACCTTCCCCTGAAGCCTCATGCCGACCTCGAGCTCGGCCATTCTCTCGCGGGCCTTCTGCCTGGCTTCCTTTTCGAGGATGTTCCGTCGGCTGACGATGATGCTCTTCTTGCCGCCCTTGTCTTGTGGCAAGGAGAACTCACAGCGCTGTCCCAGAAACGTGTTCGGGTCTTCGATGGGCGTGAGCGACATGGCGCTCGCCGGGCAGAATGCCCGTACACCACCCACCAGCACGTCGAAGCCGCCGCGATTGTACCCGTAGACGAGCCCCTGGACGCGTTGATGCAAATCGCGGGCAGCGCGCAACGCCTTGCGGACGGCGGGCTTGTCGATGATACGATTCACGATCACGATGTGGCCGCTCTCGGCAACCCCAGCGATGCGGCCGCGAAAGATCGCGCCGACCTGCGGAACGTCGAGCTCAGGCAAAGGGTCGAGGAGGCTGAGATCAGCGTCCGCAGGATCCTCGGGAGGTTCGGTCAGGGCCAGCGGGTCGGCCACGGTCTTGGTCGCCGACTCCGCCGCGGACGCGGGATCGGCCTCGGAAACCGTCGCGGCCTCGGTTGTCGGCACCGCCGCAGCCTGCGGCACTTCAAGCATGCTGGTTGGATCGAAGGCCTGTGCGGCCACCACGGTGTCCGCTTCGGCGAGCTCGTCGATGTCGGTGACGTCCGTGGACGAAAACTCCCACTCGGTGGTGTCGCGCTCCACGGCCCGTGCGACTTCGGGTATCGGCGCCTCGACGGGCGGTGCGGCGACCGCAGCCTCCACGACGCTTGCTTCGGCGACTGGAGCCTCGGCCACGGGAGCCTCCGCTGCTGCAGCATCCGGAGCCACATCGATTTCTGGCTTCGGTGGATCCGATGCGTGCACGATGACTGGAATGTCGCGCGGCTCGTTCACGTCGGCGATCGCGCTCGCCTTCCCGAATACGTCGATGACGACCGCTCCGTGTTCGACGCGCTCGACGCGTCCCGCGATCTCCTCCCCTGGCGAGAATGCGTGCTTGCGCGCCACGCCTCCGGAAAACAGATGGACGAACGGAGCGTGATGGTGCCCGGACTTCGCGTCAGCGGGGGCCTCGCTCGCACCTTTCTTCTTGCGACGTCGGCGACGCTTCTTCTTGCCTCCCGCTGCCTCCAAATCCCCTGCGGCGCTGGGCGTGTCCGTCTCGGGCGCAGGGTCTCCAGCGACCGTGTCGGCCTGCCCTTCCGCCGCGGCGACGTCACCGGAAACCGTATCCGCCTCCGCGGGAGTCGCGGTCTCGTTCCCGTGCCCGGTCTCGGTCTCGTGCCCGGTCTCGCTCTCGGTCTCGTTGCCGGTCTCGGTCTCCGTTACGGTCCCGGCTGCGGTCTCGGATTCAACGGGGGCCTGAGATTCCACAGGCGCCACCTCTCCGTTTGAGGTCTCACTTGTTTTGGAATCGGGATCAGTCATGCGCAGTCCTCGCGCGCGAAAGACGCTCAACGCAGATGCGGAACGTCCGAGTTATTAGGGCTCGTAGATTAGGCAGTGGCCGATTCGCCGTCAAGCAACCGTGTTGTTGCCGCAACCCGTCCGGCCCCCTAACCTCGACCCGGCATGTCCGAGGGAGGTCGAGAGCGTCGGGAATCGGGTCGAGCCGCGCTCGAATTGACGGTGAAATACGAACGGCTGAACGCCCTCCTCTCCGACTACACCCAAAACATCAGTCAGGGTGGGACCTTCATTCGAACCGATCGCCCCCTTCAGGTCGGGACTGTGCTCTCCTTCACGATTCAGGCGCCACAGCTCGAACATGGCATCGTCCTCCAGGGGGTCGTCCAATGGGTCGTCGAGGTCGCAGAGTCGCGCAGCAGTCGCCCCGCAGGCATGGGAATCGCATTCGTTTATGACTCTCCCGATGAAAAAGAAGCGGTCGAAATGCGACTCGACCGACTGATGGCTCAGGCCCTCGGACCCACGGCCTTCGAAAAGCTGATGGGCAGGCCGGCCCCCTCGGTGCTCCCGGAGGACGGCTCCCGGTGACGCCTCGGGTACACATCCTACGGGGTGATTTGACCCAAGAAGCCGCCGACTCGATCGTGAACGCCGCCAACCGGAAGATGCTCGGCGGGGGCGGTGTTGATGGCGCAATCCATCGAGCGGCCGGCCCGGGCCTTCTCGAAGCCTGCCGCGCGATTCCCGAGGTCGAACCGGGGGTCCGCTGTCCGACTGGCGAGGCCCGAATCACTCCCGGCTTTGAGCTCCCCGCGCGCTACGTGATTCACACCGTGGGTCCGGTCTACCAAGGACACCCACGGGACGCCGATCTCCTGGCCTCCGCGTTCCGCTCGTCGCTCGAATTGGCCGTCGCCCAGGAGCTTCGCTCGATCGCGTTTCCTGCCATCTCGTGCGGCCTCTATGGCTACCCGGTCGAAGACGCGGCTGCCATTTCGGCCGCAGTCGTGCACGAGCGTGCCTGGGCGTTGGATGAAATCCGTTTTGTGCTTTTCTCGGTCGATGTCTTCGGGGCGTGGAGCGGCGCGTTTGAATGACCGCTAGAAGTCGACGACCGAAAGCCGTTGACGCTGCTTGTCCTCCGGCCGGTCCCAGCTGTTCTCCAGCTTGAGCACGCCGCGCGGACACATGTGCGCACACATCCCGCAACCCACGCAGGACGCGCGCGTGAAGCTCTGGTCGGCCTGCGCGTACGAGCGAACGTCGATGCCCATTTCGCAGTACGTGCTGCAGTTGCCGCAGGAGATGCACATCCCGGGCTTCACCTTGATTCGATAGCGCCCCACCTTTTGAACCCAGCCGAGGACCGCGGCCATCGGGCAGAAGTTGCGGCACCAGACCCGCGGACCGAACACCGGATAGAGCCCCGTGCCGATCACGCCCGCCAAGATCGATCCGACCGCGAATCCGTAGAAGCTCTTGATCGACCAATCCTTCCAGTCGTCCCCGGAAATGATCCGATGAAACGTCGGGTGGTCGCTGCCGATCAGCCAGTCGAGACCAATCAGAAAGGTGGTGGCGATCGCTATCAGCAGCACCAAATGGATGCTGAGATGCTCGAATCGCCACGACTTCGTCGACTTGCTCGTGAGATGTCTCCACGGGTCGCCGAACGTGTTGGCCAAGCCGCCGCAACCACAGACCCAGGAGCAGTACCAGCGCTTGCCGTAGAGCACGGCTAGCACCGGCGCAGCAAGGAGCGACCCGACCACGGTATAGAGCGCAAAATACAGCGGAACGTCCGCCAGCGTCTGGGGATACAAATAGTCGTACTTAAGCGGCCAGAAGTACGAAAAATAGAGCTCGTCGCCCCCAAAGAGCGGCATGATGAACGGAAGCGTGAACCCGAGCGCGATTTGAATGGCAACGTTCACCGTGATCCGAAAGCGGTTGTACCGGCTGTTGCCATGGCGACGCAGGTAGTAAACGGCGCCGCCTATCATCGCGACCGAATAGAGGAAGCCGTAGAGGTACCAGCGATTGCGCAGTCCAACCGCTTCAGAAAACGCGGTGAACGGGGCCACGCCAAGCTGCTCTTGAACTTTGTGCTCCCAATAGAGCACGATGTAGAAGCTAACCAAGAGCAGCGAGATCGTGAGCCCGAGAATGCTTCGGTTGCGCCAACCCTCGCGATAGGTCGTCAGCAGCCCGTTTTGTCCTTGCTGGTCCACCTCATGCTCCCGGAATGCGGAGCGGCGGAACGAACTCGGTGTCGAACGCCGCATCGTTTAGGTGCGTGAGAACCCAGGCGAGGCTTCGCTGCTCTTCAATCCAACCGATGAGCACGCTGTGATCCCATCGCCGACCCAGCATGTTGAAGCCGACGACGCGGTCCTGTTGGACGACCACCCGCGTGGTGCTGCGCACGCTGCCGTGTTCCTCAAAAAACCAGCTTTGCTCGCCATCGAGGTTCCAATTCACCAGCCCCGCGGTCGTGTACTCGATGTCCATTAGCTTTGCCGAGTTGTACCACGCGCCCCTTTCGTAACGTGGCGAGTCTCCAAGCAAACGCCGCCCGGCCACACGGCCTTGATCGCGCGCCGTGTACCAGAGCTGCTCCGGGCGCTGAGATCCGTCGAACCAACGCACCGATGCACAGTCGCCCGCCGCGAACACGTCTGCTGCGCTCGTCGTCAAGGATTCGTCGACGACGATGCCGCCGCGCTCGTCGAGCTCGATCGCTGAGCCCGCCAACCACGACGTGTTGGGCACCACCCCGATCGCGATCACAACGCAATCCGCCTCGTAGCGCCCCTCGTTGGTGCGCACGGCCGCGACGTTCCCATCGGAGTCCGCCTCGAGCATTTCCACCTCGTGCTCTAAATGTACGTCGACGCCATGGTGACCCATCCGATCGGCAATCCACTGCGATTCGCGCGGATCGAGCGCGATCGGCCAGAACCATTCTTCGCGGATGAAAAACCGGGGCCGCAGACCCGCCGTCACCGCAACCTCCACCGCCTCAATCCCGATGAGACCTCCGCCGATGACCGCCGGCCGTTGCGCCAACCGACCTCGGCGCTCGGCCGCGACTTCGCGAAACCCATACGGCGAATCGGCCGCGCTCGCCGGGAGATGCGCGTCGGGTCTCGGAGGCCCGCCCGCGCGGGAGCTACCGCCGTGCACCTCGCTCTCGTACCAAGCGAGGTCTTGCAAGGTGACGAAATAGCCGACGCCGCGGGCGTCCGTTCCGGTCCAAGGTCCGCTGCGTGGTCGCGAGCCCGAAGCGATCAACAAGCGGTCATACGGAACCGGCTCCAAACCGCCTGCCATCAGGACGAGCCGCTTCGCGGCGTCAATACCCGTGGCCCGAGCCCGCACCCTACGAAGACCCAGCCTTGCGTATGCATCACGCTCCAGGGGTTCGATGTCCCGATGGCTCATCTGTCCGCTGAACACCCACATCAGCGCCGTGCGGGAGAAGAAGTGGTCGCTCTCCTCGGAGATCAGGCTGATCTCCCAACTGGGTTCCCGCTCACGCACCGCCAGGGCCGCCTCCATCCCCGCGACCCCGTTTCCGATGATGACGATCCGCATGCCGGCCGAGGATACGACGCCTTCGCCCCGGAGTTACAGTCCTCTCAAACTTCCAACATCCGTTCGTTAAGATGTGGCAGAGCTGTATTTAATCACTTATTTTGTAAAGCATGCAAGAAACTGCAACCAATGCCTTCGTGGCAGGTGTGCTCGTGGGCAAGCCCATCTTCCGCGCACCCGGCATCGTCGTGCATGAGGGCCTCGACCGCGAGGATCGTGACGTCGCGGTCATCGTCCTCCAGGCCGTCACCACCGATGGGCAGAAGGTCAACTTCGAGAACATCCCGCGCTACGCCGAAGCGTCCGGGATCGAAATCATCAAGGAAGAGCCCTATGTGCTTCTGGCCACACCGGCGCCCAAGGGCATCTTCCACGACTTGCCGTGGAGCTCCTGGCGTCTCGACGAGCGCCTGAGGCATTTTCGTGAGGTCGCGAACATCGTCGCCCGCTTCCACGCAACCGAGGTTCCGGTGGGCACCCTGTCGCCCAAGTACATCGCGGTCGACGATGAGCTCAGGCCGTTCATGTTGGGCCCTCGCATCGCGCCCCGGAGCGGCCCGTACGTCGCGCCGGAAACGGCGAGTGAGCGAGTCCTCGAAACCCGGTCCGACATCTATTCACTGGGACGGCTACTGTACTTCGTGGTCGCCGGCGAGGAGCCGCCGCGGGAAGCGAGAGACATCCCGAAGCTCGAAGAGCTGGGGAGCCACCCCGCGGGCGTCGTCCGAATCATTCGCAAAGCAACGTGCCGAGACCCCGACGCTCGGTACCAGTTCGTCGATGAGCTGCTGGCGGACCTGAGTCAATACCGCGAGCACCTCAGCGTCGGCATGGAGCATCCAGAGGTTGAGGATCGGAACACGGGCCAGCTGAGCGTCGTGCCGGATGCGCCGGCGGAACCGCAACCGAAGGCCGCTCCCGAGACCGAAGCCCCCAAGACACCCAAGCCATCCAAACGAAAGAGCAGCATATTCGTCGCCGACCCCATGCGAAAACAACGGCTGTTGCGGGGCGTGGGCTTGGCGGTCGCATTCGCAGGCCTTTTGTTTCTCGCTGACGAGTATCTAGGTAACTCGAGCGGGCTTCGGGCAATCAGTCCCGACGACGTTGGCGACCTCTCGAGCTTCATCGTTGAAGCATCGTTGTCGGAGTCCACCCCGCCGGTGCTCTTCGGGCAGGTGGAGGAGTCCTGGGAGCTTCTCTCGGAGGAGCGGCGCCGCGAAGAAGCGGGGACCGTGTTCTCGACAGCAGAGAAACGCTGGGGAGCCCGCGACGGATTCCTCCATCGCGGAGATGCGGTCGTCGCGCAGCACTGGGAAGACAAGATTATCGTCTATGGAGGCCTCCATGGAGAGGAGCGGAAATGAACGGAACGCAAAGAGCATTGAGCCGTAGGCGGCGAGCCGGCTACACCCTGATCGACGTCATGATCATCACGGTCATCATCTCGGTCTTGTCGACGGTCGCGATCAATCGCTATCAGCTAGTCGTGGCACGCGCGAAGCGGCCCGAAGCCGTCATGGCGTTTCAAGCGCTCGCGGCCGCCCAGCGCGAATACTTGGTCACCCGAGGCAAGTACGCCGGAACCTTCGATGCGCTGGGCTTCCGGATCGAAGGCGGCGCCCGAATCTCCCCAACCGAGGTTCAAGGCCGTCGCTACAATTTCCGCCTGATCCAGGATGCGGGTCCGCGGTCCTGGTTCTGCGTTGCCTCCGGCAACATCGACGGAGACGCCTTCAAAGACGTCATTGGGGCCAGTAATCCTCGATAAATCGCAATCTTGGTAACATACCCCACTTGAGGACTGTAAATTTTATCCTATACTGGAATTTGAAAGAGGTGCTGAAAATGAAAATCTCGCGTTTGACAATCGGTCTTGGACTCGTAGCGGTGGTGGGCCTCCTTGGGCTCATAGAGGCCAGCGCGAGTCCATTTTCTATGTTTTTTCTAGCCGACGACCTCGGAAACCGCGTCATGGGCACAGCCCCTGAGGCGGGCGAATGGGGCGACGACGACTCTGCCAAGAACAACAGCGGCCACGGGAACAATGAGGACGGCGTCGACTCCAGCAATCCGGGCAATAGCAAAGACGGCGAGGACGCGAGCTGCGACGGCAGCGGCGACTGCGTCGACGATGAGAAGGGTAGCGGCTCCAGCAGCTCAGACGCCGAGGACGAGGATTCGAGCGACGCCGAGGAAGAGGACTCGAAGGGCAAGAAGAAGAACAACGGCAAGAAGAAGTAGTAGTCGTCGCTCCCCGAGCATCTCGGGAGGCTTCAACTCCTTGCCAATCTCTGTGTCTTTGGTTTGATAGCTGGGTTCAGCGCGCTACGCGCGCTGAACCCAGACCTTTATTATCAGCACGTCCAGGAAGACCAGCCCCTCGAATGGGCCACGTTCTGGGGCTTCATGGTGGCCGCGGTCTTCTTCATCCGCGCCGCCATCCTCGAACGGGAGAAGCGCAAGCTGCCCTGGTTCGCTGCGGGGCTGGCAGCCTTCTGCTTCCTGGTGGCCATGGAGGAGATCTCCTGGGGGCAGCGGGTCCTGGGCTACAGCCCTCCCCCTTACTTTCTCGAAAACAATTACCAGCAGGAGCTCAACCTGCACAACGTGATGGCGACGAGCCTTCGCAAGCAACTGCTCGGCGCGCTTCTCGTCCTGTACGGCCTGCTGCTTCCACTGCTCAAACGCATCCCGGCCGGCGACAAGCTCCTGACGACACTCCAGATCACGGTACCATCCCCAGGCCTTGCACCGATCTTCGCGATGCTCCTCGGGCTCCTCATCGTCTACCCGCTGCGGTACACCGGCAAGCTGGTCGAGGCGTGCATGGCGCTGGCTTTTCTCTTCGCCGCGCTCTCGGCCGCCGACCCGCTCATCGACGAGCCGACGGAGCGCGCGGAACCCATCGGTCCCATGCCCTGGTTGGTCATCGTGGGAGCTCTCAGCCTTGTCATCATGCTCGGGCTTGGGAGCGCGCTCTGGTCACGCGCTCAACTCTCAGCCGACCCCGCCGTGGCGGAGGTCGCGGCCACCGAGATTCGCACGATCGAAGGCGACCTTCGAAAGCTCGTCAAGGATGGAACGCTCTCGTGCGCACAGCATGAGCGTCTCAACAAGATGGCGAAGCTCTCCAAGGGTGACAGGCTCCGCAAAGGCCGCTTTCGTTCGCTTACGAGACGGGGTTTGCCCGAGGAGCGGGCCGAGTTCTTCATCGACCCCTGGAGCACCTCGTATTGGGTGCGCACCAGCTGCAACGACACGCGTGACAAGGTCTTCCTCTACTCATTTGGACCCAATCGCGGCCGTGACTCGAGCAAATGGAAGCTTGGCGGGGACGACATCGGCGTGCTCTTCCGGGTGCGAAAACACGAAGCGCGACGCGCCGAAAACAAGCGCTAGGCCGCGGCTTCAGACCTGGACCAGCACACCCGGGTTCATCACCGTGGAGGGGTCGAGCACGCCTTTGACGGCGCGCAGCACCTCGCCGAGCTGTGACGGGCGCTGCTTCTCGTACCAGGGCCGATGCACCCGGCCGACCGCGTGGTGATGCGTGATCGTCCCGCCGCGGGCGATCACGGCGTCCGAGGCGGCCTTCTTGATCGCCATCCACTGCTCGGCCTCGGCGCCGTAACGCCCGGGCGCGATGAACGTGAAGTAAGGCGCCGGACCGTCCGGATAGACATGGGTGAATCGGCAGCTGACGAAGCCCTTCCCGCAGACGTCTTTCATCGCGCGCCTCACCTCGCTCACGACCCCGCTGTGCAGCTGCTCGAAACGGTCCCAGGTGCAGGCGGTCTCGAAGGTGTCGGCGATGACCCCCATGCTTGCCATGGTGTTCAGCAAGTAGGGCGCGTCGATGAATGCGTCGCGCCATGCGCCGGCGCCACCGCTACCGCCACTGGGCACGCCCCCGTCCCGAAAGGCGGGCCCCTTCGGACAGCTGCCGCCGTGGTCGGCGACCAACTCGAGCGCCCGGTCCATCCAGGCGTGAATCGGATGATCGGCCGATTCAAACGCCACGATCAGCACGTGCGTCCTATCCAAGGTGACGCCATTGAGTGCAGCCTCGCGCTTGTCGAGTAGCCGGCAGTTGCTTGGATAGAGACCCGACTGAGAGAGTGCCCTCACCGCCTCCACCGCGCGCCCGTAGTCGCTGAAGTGTACTGTCGCTGTCCCCCGAAACTCCGGGCGAGGCCGAACCCGCATCCAGGCCTCGGTGATGACGCCGTAAATTCCCTCGGAGCCGAGCATGAGGCGGTCCGGGCTCGGCCCTGCGCCCGAACCGGGCAGGCGACGCGACTCCCAAAGACCGCTCGGCGTGACGGCGCGCATCGACTGAACGAGATCGTCGATGTGCGTGTATACCGTGGCGAAGTGGCCGCCGGCCCGCGTGGCAAGCCAACCACCGAGCGTCGAAAACTCGAACGATTGGGGGAAGTGGCGGAGGGTCAGGCCGTGCTCGGCAAGCTGCGATTCCAATGCCGGCCCGGTCGCTCCCGCCTGAATGCGAGCCGACATCGAGCTCCTCTCGACGTCGAGAACGCGATCGAGTTGCCCGAGGTCGAGGCTCACCACCGCACGG
>CAMYJN010000029.1 GCA_947258625.1 uncultured Polyangiaceae bacterium
TCAAATTGCAGACACCGAGATACTCGGCATGAACCCCGAAACCGATGACGAAGGCCAGGGCGCGTTCTCGAGGGTCGCGGTTCGTTGGTACGACGAGAGCACGATGGTCTTGGCCGACACCGTCATCCGGCAGACCTGGCAGAAGCACAAGCAAACCTTCGTGTTGACCAACGAATCGATCGAAAGCGGGCATCCCGGCCTGCTGGTGATTCCCGAAGGCCCGCAACAGACCCAACCCGCTGCGGAGCCCGAACAATACGATTCGTTCGACGACGACTCGCAGTGGAGCAGCGTCTACTGACTCAGTCGATACCGACTGCGCTTCGCACACGCTGAATCGTCGCGTGTGCGATCTCGCGCGCTTTGTGGGCACCCGCATGGAGGACCGCGTCGAGCTGCGTTTCGTCCGCGCGAATCGATAGATACGCTTCTCGCTTGGGACCAATCTCCGCTTCCACGGCCTCGAAGAGCGCTTCTTTGGCATGTCCCCAGCCGTAGCCGCCCGCCTCGAGCTTTCGCTTCATGTCGGAGGCCTCGTCGGGAGCGACCAGCGCGTAGAGCTCGTAGACCGTCGAGCCCTCGGCCACCTTGGGATCCTCGAGGGATTCCGAGCTGGTCTTGATGCCCATGATCACTTTGCGCAGTTTCTTCGGAGGCTCGAAGAGCGGGATCCCGTTACCCTTGCTCTTGCTCATCTTTTCCCCGTCGGTGCCGGGAACGAGCGGGGCCTCGCCTATCAAGGCTTCCGGGACGACCAAGGTGCCTTCGCCATAGGCGTGATTGAGCCGCGTTGCGACGTCGCGCGTGAGCTCTAGGTGCTGTTTCTGGTCCTTGCCGATCGGGACGACGTCGGTGTCGTAGAGGAGGATGTCGGCCGCCATGAGCACCGGGTAGTTGAAGATCCCTGCATTGGGCGACTCCCCACGAGCCAGGGCGTCTTTGAACGCATGACCACGCTCGAGCTGACCCGTCGCGAGAAGGCAGCTCAAGACCCAGGTGAGCTCGAAGACCTCGGGCACGTCGGACTGCCGGTAGAGCAAGGTGCGTTCGGGGTCGAGTCCACAGGCCAGCCAGGTCGCGGCGACATCACGAATGTAACCGCGAAGTGCGTCCGAGTCGCGAACCGAGGTGAGCGCGTGATAGTCGGCGATGAAGTAGAGGGTCCTGTACTGGTCGACCAGCGAGAGGGCCGGCCGAATGGCGCCCAAGTAGTTGCCCAAGTGCGGAAGGTGTGTGGGCTTGATGCCGGTGAGAGAGGTCTTCACGGGGCGAGAGACTGTCCCATGTGGACATGGGCGGCAACCGGGGTATCTTCGACCGCCCGAAGAGAGGAAGCATGACAAATCGTCCGTTCAAGGTTTTGGGAATCCAACAAGTCGCCGTCGGCGCCCCCAGTAAGAGCGCCCTGCGCCGGCTTTGGGTCGACACCCTGGGTCTGACACCGCACGGGAATTTCAAGAGCGAGAAGGAAAACGTCGACGAGGACATCGTCACGATGGGCGCGGGCCCGTTTACGGTTGAAGTCGACTTGATGCAGCCCATCGACCCCGAGAAGAAGCCCCGGGTCGACACGCCGTCCCTCAACCACATCGGTCTTTGGGTCGACGACATCGACGCAGCCGTTCAGTGGCTGGGCGATCGAGGCGTTCGGTTCACGCCGGGGGGTGTCCGCCCGGGCGCCGCGGGCCATCGCGTCTGCTTCATCCATCCCAAGGGCAACGAAGCTGCGCCCATCGGCGGAGAAGGCGTGCTGATCGAGCTCGTCGAGGCTCCATCCGAAGTGCGCGAGGCGTTCGAGAAGATCAGTCAGGCTTCCAAGCGAGTTTGAGCCCCGAAACTCGGATGTCCGATTTCCTCGGACGGACGATCACTTCTTCGAGCTCGGGCTCTTCCCGCTCCATGTCTGCGACGAGGGCGCGGACCTCCTCTTCGGCCTCGATCTCGAGCGCCCGGAGCTCTTCTTGGACGTCTTGCAGGTTCTCCTCGGCGCGAGTCACGTCTTCACGCTCACGTGCAATGCGGCCTGCACCTCGCGCCGCGCTGGTGGCACGGCCCATGCCACGGCTCCCGAAAATCGCGCCCAAGACGGTGGCACCCATCGAAATCCCAGTCTGCAGCTTCTGCTGATCGTACTGGCTCTTCTCGCGTTCGACTTTGTCCTGCGCCCGGCCGACGCGGGCTTCCATGGCCCTGACCTTCTTGGCGAACTGCCGACGAAGCTTCTCGGCGGCCTCGTCGCGCTGCTCGCGCCGCGCAAGCTGCAGCCTCGCCGAGAACTCCGATTTGGTTTCGCCAGGCTTGGACCGGAGCTTCAACGCCTTGTTTCGCCAGAGAGTCCTGGGGCGAGTCTGATAGAGATGGTCTTTGATCTGTTTGCCGTAGCTCCGGAAGCGAGCCTTGCCGACCGAGCCCGACGGCGGCGCGACAAACTCGGCTTCGTCCGGTGCATCGTGATCGTAGTCGAGCGCGTCCGCGCCCACGAGCTCCGCGGATTCCCAAGGCGAGTCCTCGTCGAGCGGTGCGAGGATCAACAGCTCGTCCCATTCGTCGAGGCCCTGGGACGCCCGCACATAGTGCAGAGAAACGGAGGCCAGCAGGTGCGGGCCATACGTACCCGGCTCATCGCTGAGGAACGCTTCGTCGATACCGGCTGCAACGACGGGTCGAGCCCCTTTGGCCGCGGCGGCTCGATGCTTGGGCTTGGCGGCGCCGGCCGCAGCAGGCGCGGCTCGGTCGCTGGCAGGATTCAAGAGCTTGATTTGTTTGCGCGTGAGCGGTCCGCGCAGATACGACATGGCCCAGCGCGTGTGGAACAGGACGTCTCTTTCGTCGTGTGCGTTGTGCAGCAAGAACACGCGGCTGCGAAGGCTGGCCAACAGGCGTTCGATCTCGCCCCGGTTGAGCGAGCTTCCCGAGGACGACGATGCGCCCTCGAGCCCGTCGACGACCCGTGCCACGTCGCGTTCGGTTTGGAGGCGCCCGAGAAACCAGGTCCCACAATTCGAAAGGGCTTTGTAGTCGAGGTCGACCGGATTCTGGGTCGCCAGGACGATGCCGAACCCGTATGCCCGGGCCTGCTTGAGCAGCGTGAGTAGCGGCCTCTTCGATGGAGGCTCGGACACGGGTGGGAGAAACCCGAAGACTTCATCCATGTAGAGGAGCGCGCGAAGGCTGGATGTGCCGGACTGGCGGCGAACCCAAGAGACGACCCGATTGAGCAATGTGCTCACGAAGAACATACGCTCGGCCTCGCTCAGGTGCGCGATGGAAAGAATCGTGATTCGCGGCTTGCCGTCCTCGGTCCAGAGCAGTCGCTGAATGTCGAGCGGTTCTCCATCCAGCCAGGTCGAAAACCCGGGAGATGCCAGAAGCCCGTTCATCTGCATCGCTAGCTTTTGCCGCTCGGACTCCGCGTAGAAGGTCTCCAAGTCCATGACGCCGATCCGATCGAACGGAGGCTCCGAAATCCGGCGGACCAAGTCCCCGAGCTGCACCGACTCCCCGTTGGACCAGGCGTGGGACAGAAGATTGGACAGCAGGATGTGCTCCTTGCTGTTCACCGGGTCGGGGTCGATGCCGAGGAGCGCCAGCAGACCTGATACCGCCCCCATGATCTGGTCGCGCTGCTCGTCCACGTCCGCGTCCTCGGCCGGCGGGTCGAACGACTCCAAGACGCGAAGCGCGCGGCCCGCAGAGCTCCCCGGCGTGTAGATCGCGATGTCGACCGCGGCGCGGAAGCGCGCAATTCGGGCACCGTCCTGTCCCCATTTCGCAAGGCCTTCTCGCCAGAGGCTCGAGACCGCTTCGGCCTGAGCGGCGACCGTGCGTCCTTTGCGTTCGGCTTCCGCCGGGTCGATCCAGGGCTCGAAGTCGCTCGGGCGGAGCTCGGGAAACGTGAGAGCCAGGTTTCCGAGGTCGCCCTTGGGATCGATGCAGAGAGCCGGGATCCCATCGATTGCGGCTTCTTCGAGGAGCGACAGGCAGAGCCCGGTCTTGCCGCTGCCGGTCATGCCGACGCAGACGGCGTGGGTGGTGAGGTCTTTCGAATCGTAGAGGACGGGCACCTCGGTTGGCTCGCCGCGGTCCGGGTCGAGCTCTCTGCCGAGATAGAGCTTCCCGAGCTTCTCGAAGTCGATCACGGGGCCCGGTCTCCCGCTCGCTCCTCCTCGAGGAGCAGTTTCCGCGCCATTTCGAACTCGAAAAAGCTGACCATGTTCGTGTCGAGTACCTGTTGGAGCTGCTCGCGCGACCCCTTTTCGTCACCGTCGATGAAGAGCCGCGTGCCTTCGTAGTATAGCGCCTCGGTTCGCTCTCCCAAGCTCGAAGCCACGCTCAAGAGCCCCGCATAGTCGAGCTCGCCGGCACCGAAGCTCGCGAGCTTGCCCCACCAGTTCGAGCTGCCCCCGAGGCTCCGTAGAAGCTCCCGGTGTGCTTCGACCGGCGGCTCGCCGGCGCGAGCCGTGATGAACTGGATCCAAAGTGTGAAGTAGACCTTCCACTCGGGCGCGAGGTTGAGGCGCAGTTGGGACATTCGCCACACAGATGACGCGAGCTCGATGTCGACCGGAGCCGAGACGAGGTGAGCGAGGATGCCAGCGTAGACGTCGCGCCATTGCGGCGCAAACGTCATCGCACTTTCGAAGGCATCGACTGCCTCCTGGTGACGACCCAGTTGATCGAGCAGCACCCCACGCCGCATCTCGACGATCGCGCCAGTGGCCCCTTCGACCTGGTCGCGAGCGTCCGTCCAGGCCGCGAGCGCAGCCTTGTACTGGGATTTCATTTCGCCGATCTTGCCCTGGGCACGTGAGGTGTTGCCCAGATTTTCTAGGATCTCGGCGCGACGAACTTCGTCGGCAAGGGTCGCCGAAGGGCTCAGCGCAAGGGCTCGTCGGAATCGCTTTTCGGCTTCCGCGGGCCGACCCGTTCGCTCGAGCAAAAGCCCTAGCTGCATCAATGCCTCGATGTTCTCGTCTGATTGGAGGCTGTCCTCGAAGCGTTGCTGTGCTTCGCTCGTACGACCAGCGTTCATCTCCAACATGCCGATCAAGAACTCGAGCCGGTTGGGTGCAATGGGCGGCGTCGAGTCAGGCCATCGCTTCTGCCGTTCAGCCAAAATCGTTTCAGCGCCGCGGGCAAGCGCACTCGAGCGTTCGGGGTGTGGGTCGGTGAGCCGAGTCTCGATGAACTCGTCGAGCTGGCCGAGAGCTTCGTCATAGAGCTCGATCATCTCTGGTGCGAGCCCGACCGCGATCACGTACCAGGCGGTTGCATCCGCAAATTGCTCCGAGTCCGCCGAGACGCGGGCCATGCAAGTGGGGAAACGGTAATCGGTTGGGAAGCGAACGAGCGCCGACTGGCACAGGCCTGCTGCAACGTCCGGCCGCGCTACACGGTAGCCCTCGACCAGCTCGAAGGTCGCCGCAGCGCCCTGCTCATCGGCGCTTTGGGCGGCCTGCAGCAGATCGAGCAAGCGAAGTTGGAGCTCGCCGCCCTGCCCCATCGATTCGACTTTCGCGACGGCCGATTGGAGGTCTCCGTGCGAAAGGTAGACCGCTGCAACGTTCAACGGGGCAAGCCTGAGCTGCCGCTCGCCGCCAATGCCGAGCCGTTGACGAGCTTCGACGGACTCCGACGCGACCGCATCGCGCCCGGCGACGTGCAGGCCAGCAAGGGTGTCGAGGACCTTAGGAGCGGGAGTCAAGTCCGCATGGTCCGTCCAGACCGAGATCAGGCCAGCGTATTTCTCGGAGACCGTATCGAGGTTCGAGCGCGCGTCACGTCCCCAGCTCGCGATCTCGTCGTAGCGCTTCTTGTAGATCGCGTCGCCGGTCGAGCGCTCGAGGATGAAGTTGGCGGCGAGCACATATCCCTCTCCGCCAAGTTGCCCTCCTCGCTCGGTGATGTACTTCGCGATCGGTTCGACCTGCTTCGGAAGGGCGCCGGCGGCATAGTCGGCCGGGGTCAGAAACGAGGTCAACCGGCTGATTTCGAGCACGACACCTTTGTAGTCGCCAACGTCGGCAAGGCTCTGCGCTTGTGAGAGCACCGATGCAATGAGGCGATCCCGGAGCTCGACCCGCTCAGGGTCGTCGAGAGCCATCATGAGAAAGCGCCGCGTCTCGTCGGGATACTCGGCCCGCGGAATGGGCTCTGCGCCCTTGACCCGGGCGCTTCCGCCGGTCGGTCTCGTATGCGCGCAGGCGACGCTGAGGCTCAGCAAGCCCAGAATGAACAGGAAGCGGATCCTCATGCTGCTCTGCCGCTATAGCAGGGTCCGACGAACAGGGCAGGTTCATATCTTGGCCATCCGCCAGGGGTACGTGGCAGGCTACGCGTTGTCTTGGCCGGATATTTCAAAGCGTTGCTGATCGCACTGGCGTTCCCAGCCCTGATTCAACTGTTCATGGGTCTCGCAGGGTTGCTCCAGCTCCGAACTTGGTCCGCGCCTTGGGCCGAGGCGACCCGGGCCGCGAGTCAGGCGCCACTCAACTTGGCGTTGGTTCAAGCGGCAGCCGTCGGAGTCATTTTCGTCGTCGCTTTTCCACACCGAGGGCACGCGGGCGGCCTACTCGAATCGGTTCACGTTCGGCCGCTCATCGGTGGGGTCGTGGTCTTCTGTTTCCTGGCAGGGGCGTTCATGCAGCTTCCGCTCGCAGAGCTCGGGAACCTCGTTCAAGAGGTGTGGCCCCTCAGCTTCGAGGAGTTGGCGCGGCGGCATCGGTTGCTCAACCCGACGAGCTGGTGGGCTGGGATGTCGATTCTGACCGCGCTCGTGATCGTTGCGCCCTTAACCGAGGAGCTTCTGTTTCGAGGTTGGCTGCTCCCCGACCTAAACGAACAGTACGGCAAAGTACCGGCACTGGTTTGGAGCTCCGTACTCTTTGGCCTGGTGCACGTCGAACCTTCGGCCGTTCTGTATGCGACGGTCGGTGGCTTGGTGCTCGGCGCAGTGGCGCTGCGAACGAAGTCCACCTTGGCAAGCATCGCGATGCACGCTGGCGTCAACGCCCTGCCCTTGTTGCTCCCCGCAAGCCTGCTTCGGGTCGAAGGCTTCAACACCTTGAGCCAGAAGGTCGAGCACATCAGCGGCTGGCTCGTCTTGCTGGCGCTCGCCGGAGCAGCCGGAGCGCTCTCCATCGTCTGGCGGGCGACGGCTGACCAGAACGGCTAAATGCGCTCGACGTCGAGGACGCCTTTGACCTTTGCGACGCCTCGCATGATCTCGCGGAGTCGGTCGATGTCGCCGACCCTGAAGTGGAACAGGTTCTCGGCGCGCCCGTCCTTGGAGAGGCAGGACGCTTCGCTGATGCTGATACCGTTGGTCGAGAACACCGACGAGACCGATGCGAGGATTCCCGCCCGATCGTCCGTCATGACACGCAGCGAGACCGGCAGGTCGACATCGACGTGGTCGGCCCAGCTCACCTGAACGCGACGCTCGGGGTCGAGCTCGAGGACGCGAGGGCAGCCCCTCCGATGCACAGAAACGCCGCGGCCGCGCGTGATCCAGCCCGTGACCGGATCGCCTGGCACGGGATTGCAGCACTGGGCGAAACGCACGAGCATGTTGTCCATGCCCTGAATGCGGATGCCGGCTCCTTCGACGTCACCGGAAACCCGCTGGACCGCACGCTCGATGAAACCCGGCCGAAGGCTGTCGCGCTCGCCGCCTTCGCTCGGCATCACCTCTTGCATCACGCTCGGGAGCGCGAGCTTGCCAATCCCGATTCGAGCGTAGAGGTCATCTTCGGAACTCGCATGAAATCGTGAAAGCACCTCCTTGGCGCGCTTGGTCTTCAGGAAGCGCGAGAGCGACATCTTGTTCTTTCGCATCTCTTTTTCGAGGAGCTCTTTGCCGAGCTTGACCGCGTGCTTGTGCTCCTCGGCCCGCAGGTAGAGCCTAATGCGCGAGCGGGCGCGGCTGGTGATGACGAATTCCAGCCAGTCCTTGCTGGGGTGGTGGTTCTTGCTCGTGATGATCTCGATGACATCACCGTTTTGGAGCTTGTGCCGCAACGGAACGATGGCGCCGTTGACCCGGGCACCCGAGCAGCGGTGCCCGACCTCGGAGTGAACCGCATAGGCGAAGTCGACCGGCGTTGCGCCGCGCGGAAACGTCATCACGTCCCCCTTCGGCGTGAATACGTAGACATCCTCGGGGAAGAGGTCGACCTTGACGCTCTCGTAGAACTCCTCCGGATCGACGACTTCCTTTTGGAACTCCATCAGCTGACGAAGCCAGACGAAGCGTGCCGCGTCCTTGGGATCGATGCCGCCGCCGTGTTCCTTGTACTGCCAGTGCGCAGCAATCCCGTAGTCGGCCGTTCGGTGCATCTCGTGCGTGCGAATCTGGATTTCAACGCGCCGATTGCCCGGACCGATGACCGTCGTGTGTAGCGACTGGTACATGTTCGACTTCGGTAGCGCGATGTAGTCCTTGAAGCGGCCCGGCACAGGGGTCCACTCCGAGTGAATGACGCCAAGCGTGGCGTAGCAATCGGCGACGCTCTCGGTGATGACCCGGAACGCGACGAAATCGTGCACCTGCTCGAAACCGATCCCGCTCGACTTCATTTTGCGATGGAGCGAATAGAGATGCTTGCGGCGACCGCTCACCGTCACCGAGAAGCCGCGGTTGAGCAACATCTTCTTCAGCTTGCTGGTGACGTCGCTGATGTAGCTGTCGGTGTACTTGGCGACCGTCCGAACCTGCTCATCGAGGACCGCATAGGCCTCAGGCTCGAGGAACTTGAAGCTCAAGTCCTCGAGCTCCGCCTTGAGCCACTGGATTCCCAGGCGGCCGGCAAGCGGCGCGTAAATCTCGATTGTCTCCCGGGCGATGCGCTCTTGCGAAGGCGTCGACATGTGCTCGAGCGTCCGCATGTTGTCGAGGCGGTCGGCGAGCTTGACCAGGAGCACGCGGATGTCCCGCGCCATGGCGACGAGCATTTTGCGGAAGCTCTCGGCTTGACGATCTTCGCGCGAGGCGAAGTTCACCTTCCCCAGCTTGGTCACGCCATCGACGAGAAATGCAACCTCTTCACCGAATACGGTCTTCACTTCGGGAAGGCTGACTTCGCAATCTTCGACGACGTCGTGCAGCAAGGCGGCGCAAACACTCGACGCGTCCAGCTGCATGTCAGCGATGATGTCCGCGACGGAGACCGGATGGATGAAGTAGTCATCGCCGGACTTCCGCATCTGCCCGTCGTGCATGCGTGAGGCATAGACGTATGCCTTGTTGATCAGATCGGTGTCCGCTCGGGGATGGTATCCCTTCACCTTTTCAAGGATATTGGTAAGGCGGACCATGATTGGGGACTAACGGAGGAACCTCAATTTAACACCGTCTCCAATTGGTGCCAAGGTTGTGGCGCTTCTAGTGGCGCCTCTCGGGGTTTCGGTTGGCTTGGGTCGCATGTCGGGCTTAACAACAAACATAGGGCCATCGTCCACGAAACGAAGGATCGCGACTCTGATCGCGATCGTTGGGCTGCTGGTGGTGGGGAATCAGTTGGCGAGCATTTGGCCTCGGGATGTCGAGGTCGCGTACACCGTTGACGCCGAGGTGACCGGAATCGCGGTGGACTACCTTCAAAAGGGAGACGCGGTCACGAGCGTGAGATTCACGCGGCCCGATGGAAATGGCACCGTCCTCCGGCACACGGTCCGACTGCAGCCCGGCGAGTATGTGGCCCGGATCATCCTCTACTCGTCGGACGGATCGGGGGTCGAGCACGAGCGGTGGCTTCAGGTCCCAACCGCGGGCCTGAACCGATTCGATCTGAAAGAAGCGACCAAACGGTCAGAATGACCCCGGAACGGAAGAACCTCGTTTTTCTGATGGCGGCGCTGGTGGCGACGCTCGGGATGCTGCTTTGGATGGCCAACCGCGAGCCGTTCGCGTTCGGTCCGCTCTGGGGTGCGCTGATCGCCGTGGTGGCCAGCACGGCCTGGGTGACCTGGCTGGTTCCAGAAACGCAGGGGGCGCTCATCCCCTGGCGCGAGACGACCCTCGGCCAGCGGTCGGGCGAGGTCGTGTCGCCCGTGGCTTCGATTGCGCTGGCGCTGACGGTGCTGATCGTGGGGGCGTCGATTGGAGGATACGCGCACCTGCCGATCGCGATCGTCTTGGCCCTGCTTTGCCTCGTGCCTTCGAGCATTCGGCGACCCGGTCTCTTCGTGATGGTCGCGATCTGCGCGATCTACCTTCCGCTGCTCGGCACCACGAGCCTGTGGGACCCGTGGGAGACCCACTATGGAGAAGTCGCTCGCGAAATCCTCGCGCGGAACGACTGGATCAGCTTGTGGTGGGCACAGGACAAGTGGTTCTGGTCGAAACCCGTTCTGCTTTTCTGGATGGAGGCCCTGAGCATGGGCTTTCTCGGCGTGGACTTCATGCCCGACGCCAATCCAGCACAGCCGGAGTGGGCTCTTCGTTTGCCCGTGCTCCTGATGAGCTTGGCTGCGCTGGCCGCGATCTACGCGACGGTTCGTCGCTCGTTTGGTCCGCGCGCCGGCGTCCTTGCCACCCTGGTGACGGCGACCATGCCGCAGTTCTTTTTCATCTCACACCAGGCGATCACGGACCTGCCGCTGGTCGCCGCCATCACGATCGCGGCCTGCTGCCTGCTCGTCGCCATCGACGAAGATCCGGAGCGCGAGGCGAGCGTGTTTCAGCTTGGTCCCTGGAGGCTTTCGCTTCAGCAGCTGCTGCTCTTCGCGATCTTCCTGCTCGTTCTTCC
>CAMYJN010000030.1 GCA_947258625.1 uncultured Polyangiaceae bacterium
CTTCGTTCTGCCACTTCCGGTCGCGGCCAGTTCTCGATGGAGTTCAAGAACTACGCACCCGTCCCGCGCAACATCCTCGAGAAGGTTCAGGTCGAGGTCGCCGAGCGCAAGGCGGCGAAGAAGAAGTAGCCGAGGTTGCGCTGCGCCGTTGGGCTGAAACCACGTTGCCCTCCTTCAGCTAGGACCCGAACACAAAGCGCTTCGTGCGCGCCGACGCCAGAGCAAAGCGAAGATCAGCCCAAGCATCAGCTGCGCAACACCATCAGGCGACGAGCCGATGCTGCAGCCCGAGTAGCTCCCGGAGGGCCTGGTGCCCGCGGTTCCTCCGAACCCCGGGGATCCACCCGATCCTCCAATCCCTGTCCCTCCCGTACCCGGGTCGTTGGTCGGGGTGGATGCCTTCGGCGTCTCCGCGAGCTCCCAGCCGGGGTTGCCGTCCGCGGAGAACAGATAGGCGCCGATGTCCGCGATGCCCACGCGAGGCGTTCCGTTGAAGTCATCGGCTACCGCGTAGGCCGGAGCTCCGGCTGCCACCAAAGCGCCTTCCGGCGCCGGAAATACACTCATCGGGGGCTCACCGTTGAAGCTCGCACCAAGGAAGTCGACGTCGATGTCCCCTGGAAGAATCGCGAGCGCACCATCCGAGACGCCGCCCACGCCCGCGTTCCCTGCAAACACGAGGCCGGAGGTGCCACCGTTGACGAAGAACGCCCAGCCGTCCTGTGCGTAAAGTGCATTGTTGGCGATGACGACGGATCCAGAGATGCCTCTCAGGCTGATGGCGTTGCCGCCCGCATTGAGGACCGTATTGTGCTCGACGACGAGCTCCGACGGACTTCCCGATTGGTGCGGTTGCATCGCAACCCCGTCCGCGCTCGCACCCAGGATGATGTTGTTGCGAATCACCGCATCCGCTGCGGATTGAATGCCGTGGTCACCGCAGTTCCACATCGCGTTGCGTTCGATGATGTTGGCTGCGCCGTTCGACGCGTAGGTCAGAATGCAGGGGTAGTTCGTGTCGTGAATCACGTTGTCCCGGATCACGTTGCCGGAGCTCCCCTCCTTGAGCTCGATGCCGTCGCCTTGGCTAACCGACGGCTGGTTCGTATGGTGAATGTAGTTTCCTTGGATGAGGCTGTCCGTGACTTCGCAGCCCGCATTGTTGCAGCCAAGGTACATTCCCTCACCGGTGTTGTTGGTGTGGTGGATGTGGTTACCGAGGATGCGGAGCGACTCGTAGGTGACTCCCGAATCGTTCGCCCTGATGGCGACATCTCCTGTGTCGTGCACCTCGCAGTCTTCGATGGTCAGGAATCGTGCGCCGCTAATCCGAATGCCTGCAGAGCCGCCAGAGAATTCGATGCCTCGAATCGTGACATATTCCGCTTGGTCGATGTCGATGATGTTCTGGTTGGCGTTCGGCCGATGAAGATGGGGTACTTCGCCATCGGCCGCGCGGATCGTGATTGGAGCGTTTTCGGTGCCCGCGATTGCGAATGAGAAGCGCTCGGACAAGATGTACATGCCCCCCGACAGGACGAGCTCGTCCCCTGGCTGTAACGAGTTGATCAGCGCCTCGATGTCATCGCTCGGACCGGCCGACAAAACCTCGGCTGCGGCGACCGATGGCACTGCGAACCCGATCCAGACGAGCAGCGCCGTGGTAACAGAGACGACTCTGGAAACCCCCAAAAACATGACTTCACGTTAGCGAGCAGCCGCTGGGATCGCAAAACCGGCCTTGTTCACCTCGGGTTTTGCTGGTGGCGCCTCGCGTGCTCCGGCACCATACAACCCCTTGCGGCCATGCCACTTCCAATCGCAGTCGTGTTGATGAGTTTGCTGGCCTGCATGTCTTGCAGCAAGAAGGCCAACACGATCGAAAAGGAGCCGACCATGACGAACACTGCGCGCGGCCCGGAGGTTCGCGACGAGGAAGTTTCCTACAGCGCCGGCGACACCACGCTCAAAGGCTACCTCGCCTGGGATGCGAGCAAACCCGGTCCACTCCCCGGTGTCATCGTGGTGCACGAGTGGTGGGGGCATAACGATTACGTCCGACGGCGCGCCCGGATGCTTGCCGAGGAAGGCTACGTGGCGCTGGCGCTCGACATGTACGGCAACGGCAAGAACACCCAGCATCCAGAGGACGCCCAGAAGTTCGTCATGGAAGCGGTGAGTAACGCGGCCGTCGCCAAGGAGCGATTCCTGGCTGCATACGATCTGTTGAAGCAGCACCATGCGACCGATCCAAACAAGATCGCCGCGATCGGCTACTGTTTCGGCGGCGCGGTCGTCCTGCAGATGGCCCGACTCGGAGCGGACCTCGATGGGGTGGCGAGCTTTCACGGGACCTTGTCGCCGCAGGGCCCGCCGGCTCAGCCAGGCGTGTTCAAGGCCAAGGCCTTGGTGCTCCATGGCGCGGACGACGCGCTGGTTCCTCCAGAGCAGGTCGCTGCGTTCAATAAGGAAATGGACGCGGCCGGCGTGGACTATACGTTCATCGCCTATCCCGGGGCCCAGCACGCCTTCACGAATCCCGCGGCGACCGAGCGAGGCAAAACGCTAAACATGCCGCTTGCCTACGATGAAGCCGCCGACAGTCAGAGTTGGGCAGAGCTTCAGAAGTTCCTCAACGCCCTGTTCGCCGACTCCTAGCGCGCCAGCACCAGCCTGGTCGGCGACGGCTGATTCCGACGAGCATGAAGGCTCATCGTTCGAGTTCCTTCTTCAGGACCTTTCCCGTCGCGTTTCGCGGCAGGGCATCGATGAACATCACGTCGCGCGGGACTTTGTAGCTGGCGAGGTGCTCCTTCACGTAGGCCTTTACGGCGCTCTCGTCGAGTTTGGCATTGGGCTTGAGGACCACAAATGCTCTGAGCCGTTGACCCCAGTCCGGATCGCTCACGCCGATCACGGCTGCTTCCTCGACGTCTTCATGTCCTGCGATCAGGTCTTCGACTTCGCGGGGAAATAAGTTCTCGCCGCCGGATATGATCATGTCGTCGTCACGGCCATCGACGAATAGCCGCCCGTTCTCGTCGAAGTGGCCAACATCACCGCTGCTGACCAGCGAACCCAGCCGCTCTTTGTCTTCCCCGCTGGTATAGCCCTCGAAAGACATGGCGTTGGCGACGAAGATGCGACCGGTTTGGCCTGTAGGCAACGGCTCACCCCGCTCGTCGAGAATTCTCACGACCGTGCCCAGCGGAACCTTGCCCGCGGTCCCTGGCGCAGCGCGCATGTCTTCGGGCGAGGCGACCGAGGCCATGGCGACTTCGGTCGAGCCGTAAAAATTATAGAGGTTGTCCCCGAAGGTATCCATCCATTCGGTTGCCAGGTGACCGGGCAGCGCCGAGCCGCTTGCTGCCGTGACGCGCAGCGAACCGAGGTCATACTTCCGCTTCACTTCATCGGGCAGGGCGAGCATGCGCTGCATCATGACCGGGACGATCGCGAGGGACGTGCATTGGTGGTCGACGATCATCCGCAAGGTCGCCTCCGGATCGAATCGCCGGGTCATCACGTAGGTCGTACCGAGGACGAGCCCCAGCTGAAATTGCCCTAGGCCCCAGGAATGGAAGAGCGGGGCTGCGACCATGGTGCGCTCGCCGGTTCGAAGTGGAAGCGCCGAAAGCAGCGAGGCGACGGGAAGCATCCCTTTTGGAGAGCCGCGCATCGCTCCCTTGGGCGTTCCCGTGGTTCCCGAGGTGAGCATCGTGAAGCGCGACTCGATGCTCGGGGGATCGAGATTGTGGTCCGCGTGGCTGGCGATGAGATCATCGATGCTCGGGTCGGATCCGGAACCGTAGACTATGAAGCGCGGTATGCCTTGGAAACCTTCGAGCAAATTCGCAAATTCTTCGTCGTAGAGCAGGGCGCTCACTTTCTCGCGTCTGCCGACTTCGGTGAGTTGCGGCGCAGCGAACATCGTGTTGAGCAAGACCGCATTCGCGCCAACCTTGGAGCAGGCGAGGATTGTCTCCACGAAGCCCCGATGATTTCGGCACAGGATCCCGACTACGTTGCCTGCGCGCATTCCAGCTTCCTGAAGCCCGCGCGCCAAGGCGTTGGAGCGTCGATTCACCTCGTCGAAGGTGGCCGAGCCGTCGTCGTCGATGACCGCAGGAGTATCCGGCTGGCGAATGGCGAGTGCGATGAATCCCATCGCTGGCGACCGTCCCCAGCCCTTGGCCGCTCTCACGATGCGTAGTGTTTTTCCAGGTCCAAGCGGTTTGAGCACGCCCGCGCGATAGAGCACCCGCGCAACTTCCAGCTTCTCTGCGAAAGTCCCCATGCAGCGGAGACTAGCGTCTGAACTTCCGAATGTCAGGGAGCGCTGGCGTGATTGTCCCAGGCGGCCTACTTGTACGGTAGGAATGCAAGAGTCGCAGGCGTTGGTGAACGAGAAGCTGGAGATCCCGCGGATGGATTCGTCTCGCGGTCGGCTCATCGCGCTCATTGCGGTCGTCGCCATCGTATTTGCGGCGATCGCGGTCTACTTGCTAACGCGTGGCCCCGAGACGAGCCCCTACAGAGCCGTGCCGGTTTCCCGTGCCTCGATTGTGAAGGAGATCCGAGTCACGGCGAGCGTAGACCTCACCGACCAAGTCGAGGTCCCGGCGCCAATCGAAGGGCAACTCGTCGAGGTCGCCGTCCAGCCGGGAGACGAGGTCGAGAAAGGGCAGCTCCTTGCTCGCCTCGACAAGGTGTCCGCAGAGCTTGCCTATCTCGTCGCGCAAGCGGAATCGCAGGTCGCGCGCGCACGTGTTTCCGAGGCAGAGGCGTCGGCGCAACGTGCGAGCCGATCACTGGAGCGCACAAATCGTCTCGCAGAGAAGGGCCTGGCGAGCGCGAGCAACCTCGAAGCGGCGCGTTCGGAGATGAGCAAGACCCGCGCGGCGCTTCAGGCGGCGCGCGCGGAGCGTTCGGCAGCAGTTGAGCGGGCTTCTTTCCGAGGGCGCGAACGAGACCAGACCGAGATCCTTGCCCCGCGGGCCGGTCTCGTTCTCGAAGTGCCGCCTCACACGGGCATGGTCGTTGGGCCCAAGACCCGTTTGTTCCGCATCGGCGCGCCCCTCGACCAGATGACCGTCGAGGCCCCCATCGGCGAGGCTGACATCGGGGAAATGGCGCTTGGGCTCAGCGCCAAGTTCGAGGTGCCGACTTATCCGGGCCGAGTCTTCGAAGCCACCGTGAAGCACATCAGCCCTGACCCGAAAACCGAGCATGGTGCGATCTTCTACATGGTGAAGCTCGCGGCGAACAATTCGGACCACGCTCTGCTACCGGGGATGACCGCGCAGCTTCGAATCAAGGTTGACGAAACCGATGACGTGCTCACAGTGCGCGAGGCTACGCTTCGATACACTCCCGAGGGCGCGCCCGAAGCGCCGCCGCGGAGTCGCGTCTGGCTTATCCACGGCTCGGAATTGGAAGAAATTCCGGTCGAAGCCGGTCTGTCCGACGGCGCGCTCACCGAAGTCCGGCCAATCGACCCGAACAGCCTTCAGATCAACGACCCGATCGCGATCGGGCTGGCACTCGAAGGTGACGACAGCACGGCTGCTCCCTCCTTGTCGCTTCGAGGACATCGATGAGCGACTTCTCGATCGTCGAGGCCCAAGGCATTCGTAAAGTGTTTCCCAACATGTCGGCGCCTGTCCTCGACGGGGTTAGCCTGACCGTCGATTCCGGAGACATCGTCGCGCTCATGGGGCCATCCGGATCGGGGAAGTCAACCCTGATGAACATCCTCGGCTGCCTCGATGGGCCGTCGGATGGCTCGTATTCGCTCGGCGGCAAGGACGTTTCCACTCTGAGCTCGCGCGAACGGGCCTGGGTGCGGCTGCACTACATTGGTTTCGTCTTTCAGTCTTTCCACCTGATTTCAGATCACACGGTTCTCGAGAACGTGACGCTACCGCTGTACTACGCAGGCGTGGATCGGCACGAGCGGGAGGCGCGCGCTGTCGAGCTGATCGAGCGCGTTGGTTTGGGCCACCGACTGAACCACAGGCCCGCCCAGCTCTCGGGTGGCGAGAAGCAACGTGTGGCGATCGCACGTGCCGTCTCCGGTGCGCCTCGTGTTCTGCTGGCCGATGAACCAACCGGCGCCCTCGACACGAAGACCGGCAACGCGGTCATGGAGCTTCTTCTCGAGATTCACGAAGCGCGCGCCCTCACCTTGATCATCGTCACGCACGATCCCGAAGTCGCAGAGTTCTGCCATCGGAAGGTCTTTCTGCGCGACGGAAAGATCGTTCCCCGAGGAGGCAGGCATGCCGCGAACGCGTAGCGAGGTCGTTGGACGCGCAGTCCGAACGGCCATTCGGAATCCAGGGCGGACGGTGCTCACGATGTTAGGACTCGCGATTGGAGTAGGCGCGTTCCTTGCCATGGTGAGCTTCGGAACCGGCGCGCGCAGCTCGGTGATGGAGCAGTTCGAGATCCTGGGGACGCGTGTCGTGTACATCTGGACTAACATGAACCGCCGCGATTTCGGAGGAACTGCGAGGCCGCTGACCGATGCCGACGTCGACGCGCTCCTACGTGACTCGATGACCATCGAGCGAGTTGCCCCTCGGATCACGGAAGTTCAAAATCTCAAGTCCGCCGATCGAACCTACCCCACCAAGGTGACCGGTACGTCGCCCGACTTCGTCCGCATTCGCGAATGGCCCATGTTGATGGGGGGCATGTTCGACGAGACCGACGTCCGGCAGCGCGCCAAGGTCGCCGTCATCGGCACCACAGTTGCCCGCGAGCTCTTCGGGCGCCTGGACCCTGTGGGGCAGACGATCACCATCGGCGCCAATCTGCCCTGCCGAATCATCGGCGTGCTGATTTCCAAAGGCCAGCAGACGACTGGCGAAGACATGGACGAGATCGTCTTGATCCCGGCGAGCACCTACGAAGCGTTTCTAGGGACGCCGATTGGCTACCACGAGCTCATGGTTCAGGTTCGGGACCTGAGCCTCCTCGAGACGGCGATGGTGGAGGCCGTTCCGATCATGCGCCGCTCGCACCGGCTGGCCGAGATCGAGCAAGACGACTTCCGGATGGCAAGCCCCGCACAAGCCGCGCAGCTCGCGCGCTTTGTATCCAACATCTTGACGGGTTTGCTGGTGGGAATCGCGGCTGTGTCGCTACTCGTCGGAGGAATCGGCGTCATGAACATCCAACTGGTTTCGGTCGCCGAACGTACCCAGGAAATCGGCATTCGATCGGCGATCGGTGCTTCGCCGAGGCAGATCTTGATGCAGTTCCTCGCCGAAGCCGTGGTCTTGTCATTTACGGGTTCGCTGGCGGGCGTGGCGCTCGGTTGGATTGCGTCGACCCTGGTCGCGCGAGCGATGGCCTGGTCGGGCAATTTGTCGCTGTTGACGATGGCGGGTGCAGCTCTTTTCGGAACCAGTGTCGGCGTGGCCTTCGGGTATCTCCCGGCCCGACGTGCGGCGCAGCTCGAGCCAATCGAAGCGCTGCGCCATGAATGAGGTGGAACATGAATATGGTCTGCAATTGGAAGGGTCGAGGAGCGATCGTGGTGGTCACGCTCGCCGCGATGTTTGCCCCGGTTGGCGCATCGGCTGAAGTCGTCACGCTGCAGAAGCTCGAAACACTCTCGCTCCAGAACCAGGCGCACTGGGAGGTGGTGGAAGCAAACACCGTGCAGGCGGGTGCGGATGTCGACGCCGCTCGCGCAGCAAGGATGCCGACGTTTTGGATGAACATCTCGGGCGTGGTAGCTCCGGGTTCCGACATCGAGCGCATCCGAACTGTCGACGGGCGAGAGGTCAACGTTCGGGCGTCTCCGACCGTCACGGAGAGCACCGCGTTTCGCCCCAACATTCGCTACGAGGGGACGATCGACATGCGCGCACCACTGTATGACGGACAGACCCGCGCGGCGATCAAGGCTGCGGAAGCATTTCGGGCTGCGGCGGAGGCAAGCTCCAGCGCATCCCGAGAAACTGTGCTCAGCATGGTGCGCGCGGCCTATCTCGATTGGATGGCGACCCACTTGACCCACGAGCTGGCGCTAGGATCGGCCGGGGATGCCAAGGCCCAGCGGCAACGCATCGAGGAACGGGTCGCAGACGGTGACCGCGCGAGGTCCGAGCTCGACAGCGCACGCTATGAGGAGCTCCAGGCCGAGCTCGTCGCCGCGGATGCGCAGGCGAGAGCCGTCGCCGCCAAGCGGCTCTTGGAATCTGCGGTCGGTAGTGAGCTCTCCGAGGGTGCAGAGCCGGACACTTCACTCCTAGGGATCGACTTCCACGTGCCCAACGTGGATTCAGGTCGGGAGGTGGAAGCGTTCGAGCGGCAGCGCGATGCCGCCCATCATGAAGCACGAATGCATCGCAAGGGTCGACTGCCAGTGCTCGCGGTAGTCGGCCAAACCGGCCTCGCCGGCGTCAACGAGCGCGCGTTCCCGATGTACCGCCTGGGTCTCAATCTTGCGGTTCCGCTCTGGGATGGGGGAAGGGCGGTCGCCCTGGCACGCGCCGCGGACGCGCACGCTAGCGAGCTCGGTGCGCGCGCCCGCGAAGCTCGGCTGGGCCACGAGGAAGCGCGGCAGCGGGCACTGCTCGATCGAGAGCACGCCGAGGGCCAGCTCGCTCTTGCCAAACGCTTGGTTTCGGTTTCACAAATGCGCGTGCAACAAGCGCAGACCAGTTTCGAGCTGGGTGCAAGCGATGTTGATGCGGTTGCGGATGCGCGCGTTGCGCTCCGCGATGCGCAGTCCCAGCGCGTTCAGATCCAAGTTGCCCGCACCGACGCCATCCTTCGGCTTAGCAGCGAACGCTGAGCTAGAAACGAAAGACGTAGTCTACCCAGAGCCAATGCTCCGGGTTCGGCACGCGCGAAAGCGTCGACTCGCGCTCATCGAGAAATACGCGCAAGTCGTAGCGCAACCGCATGACATCGCGATCGCGCAAGGTCAGTGCGACATCCAGATAGGACCAGAGCGACTGGGGTAGGCGGTGGTTGTCCCAGACGTCTTCGAAGTCATAGCGTAATCGGCATCGGACGCGGAGCCTGTCGACGGGTCGCGCGGTGACGTTGAAGATCGCACTCAAGTCTTGCTGAAGCCGATCGCCTCCGAGTTTACCAGACCAGCGGTACCGAGCTTGGCCCGAGAGGCTGACGCGCCTCACTGGTGCGTAGGTGAGCTGAGTCGCGACGACAAACCGCTGCGCAGAGCCGTTTCGGTACTCACCCCAGGTCGCCCAGGTCCACCTCGACGTGATGCGCCAGTCGGTGCGCGTGAAGAGGAGCGCGTTGAGCACACCGGTGGAGAGCTCGCGCCATCCATCCAGCAGCGTGCGGAGCACGACCTGCCGTCGAAGCTGGGCAGTTGCACGAAACCGAGCTCCTGCTTCATCTCTTGCGCGCAACCCGTCGAGCTCATCGGGCGCCGAGACTGGACGTGCATACGGATTCGCGTAGCGTGAGCCGTAGTAGCGCAACGACAGGTCGAGCTCGCCCTTGGGCAGTGTGGTCACGCCCCGAACGAGCGCAGCGTACCCGCCTCCACCTTCCCGCTGTGAATCGAAGCTGCGCGCGACCTCCGCAAAGAAGTCTTGTTGACCAAAGCCGAACGCCGCGTCCAGTCCAATCGCCCCGAATGGCCCGCCGAACGGCTTCCGCGAGAATTCCTGGAACCCGAGATCGGCGCCCTCGACGAGCCATCTGGGCACCGAGCCGTAACCGGTGATGCCCAGATGGGCCCGGTCGTTCCAGAAGTAGCTCGCGTTCGCTCCTGCGAGCCCCTCGGCGTACATCGCCGGCAGGGTTGCGAGCCTCGCCGTGCTCGCAGGCGACCTTCGGTCCCGACCCCGCACGAAGACCGGTGGCGCAAGGCATCCCGGGTCTTGGTCCCGGTGCGGATTTTCGCAGGCCGCCGCATCGACGAGCTCGATTTGCGCAATGCGGTGCACTTGATACGAGCCCCATGCATAGGCTTGAAGCCAGCCCGGCCCGAGGCGAAGCTGCTTCAAACCTATCGCGACACCTGCCAGGCGGTTCGTCCACTTGTAATCGGGGGTGACTCTGACTTCTGAGCCGTTGGAACACGGTGATTCGGGAAGCTCCCCGGGGGCACGGTTGCAGCGGAGACTGAGGTCACTGCCAGCGCGCAGCTCGTAGTCGCCAAACGAGCCGTTCGGTGTGACCTGGTCCGTGACATCAAACGTCAGACGTTGCCCGAAGCCGATACGATAGGTACCCGCCACGAGCTCCCATTGCTCATCGTCCCATTCGACGTAGAGCTTGGGCACCTCGAATCGCACGCCCTCGGGCTCCGCGCTGAGCGCGTTTCGATTCGAATCCCAGCGGACGCGACGCAGACCGTTTCGAGTTAAGGCAGCCGCGACGCCCGTGTCTAGGTTGCCGAGGGTCCGCACGCGCGCCTGCAAAGCGAAAGCCGGCGGCAATCGATCGTGCCGTCCGGTCCAACGCGCCCGGAGACGAAGAAATGCATTGGTTTGTGACCTTGTCGCACTTGGATCGCCGACGATGATGAATGCATGAATCGAGCGCGCCAGGTTGGGCGCAAGTGCATCGGCGCCGATCAACTCATCTAGGCTGTGAATCGATCCCACCGCGTTGCGGTAGGCAAGGATTCGATCGACCTGCGCATAGTCGAGGTTCGGTAGCAAATACAGATCTTGTCGAGAGGCCCGATTTAGGTCTACGCGCGTTTGATGAAGGAGCAGAAGCGCGTCGAA
>CAMYJN010000031.1 GCA_947258625.1 uncultured Polyangiaceae bacterium
TCGAAGGTTTGTCTCGTTCGGTCCTGCCCATCACGCCCAGCATCGACGTTACCTCTATCGGGTCTCCTGGGTGGTCTCGGTGTCGTTCCCCGTCTCGCCCGCCGCCTCGGTCTCTGCGCCAGACTCGGTCCCGGACTCGGAACCCGTCTCCGCCTCGGAACCCGTCTCCGCCGCTGCCTCTGCTTCGGCTGCTGCCTCCGCCTCCGCTGCTGCCAACGCGGCGGCCGCTGCCTCTGCTTCGGCGGCGGCTTCCGCCTCCAAGCGTGCCGCTTCCGCCTGAGCGACCGCGACGCTCGCCAGCATCTTCACCTCGATTGGCGGCCACTCCGTTTCGACAAACTTGGCAACCGCGGCTTTGAGCGCCTGCGCCCTCGCCGCGCCGAGCCCCGATTTGATCGCAAGGCGATCGGTATCCTCCTCGCCGGCGATGGCATCGACGGAGGAGTAGCTGTTCTGCTCGAGCTTATCGGCAACCCGACTGTTGACGCCCCGTACGAGGAGCAGCTTGTCGCGCTCGCTGGGCGCCTCCGTCGCTTCCGCCATCGCAGCCAAACGCTCCTTGCGCAGCTCTTCCGTGGCGGTGGCGGCGTCCTCGCGAAGCTTCGCGACATCCTCCGCCGAGACTCCGGGCACCGAGGCAAGCTCCCCTTCGCTGGCTTCGACGACTTCGTCGAGGCTCCGGAAGCCCATGCGGTAGAGCGACCGCGAGAGCTCTTCGTTGGTGCTGAGCCGTGACAGCGCAGCCATCGCTTCTTCCTCGATCTGCTGAAAGCGGGACTCGCTCACGATGTCGAGCCGCCAACCGCTCAGCTGCGAGGCGAGACGCACGTTCTGGCCACGTCGGCCGATGGCCAGTGACAGCTTCGCGTCCGGCACGACGAGCTCCATGTTCGAATTGCCCTCGTCGATGACGACGCGGACGACCTCTGCCGGCGCGATCGCGTTACAAACGAAGCGCGCCGGGTCACGGTCCCATGGCACGATGTCGATCTTTTCGCCGCGAAGCTCCTGAACCACAGCCTGCACGCGTGAGCCCTTCATGCCCACGCACGCGCCGACGGGGTCGACGTCGGAGTCACGGCTACTCACCGCGATCTTCGAGCGAGCGCCGGGCTCTCTGGCCGCCGCTACGATCCGCACGATGCCTTCATAGATCTCGGGAACCTCCATTTCGAAGAGCTTCACCAGAATCCCAACGTCGGTCCGGGAAAGAATGATTTGAGGACCTCGTGCCTCGCGATCGATGTCCTTGAGCAAAGCGACGATGCGATCCCCAGGCCGGTAGCTCTCGCGCGGCGTTTGCTCGCGGGGTGGCAGTACGGCTTCGACGCCACGGCCGAGGTCGACGATGATATTCGAGCCCCGCTCGAAGCGGCGCACCACGCCGGTGATGATCTCGCCCTGGCGACCCTTGTACTCGAGGAACACCCGCTCGCGCTCGGCGTCGCGGACGCGCTGGATGATCACCTGCTTCGCGGTCTGGGCGGCGATGCGTCCAAAGCGGCTCCGGCTCTGCTCGAGGCCTAGCAGCTCTCCGAATTGCTTGTCCTGCTCGCGCGCCTTTTCGCGATCTTCGGGAAGGTAGAAGATCTGAAAGCCCAGCTCTTCGCCGATTTCCGCCTCGAGCCCATGGGTCTCCGCTTCCTCGACCGTGATCTCCTGCTCACTGTTCTCCACCGCCTGCACGACGGTCATGTACTGAAAGAGATCGACCGCGCCAGACTCTGGGTTGAACCTCGCTTCGAGCTCGCGATCGGGGCCGAAGGTCTTCTTCGCCGCTGTCAGTATCGCCTGCTCGGTTGCCTCCACCAGAATTTTGGCGTCGATGCCCTTCTCTTGGCTGACCTGTTCAATCACGTGCTGAAGCGAGAGCGCGCTTTGTTGCATAGCCATCTACCCACCTAGTTCGAGAATCTGTACACGAGGTTCGCCTGAGCGATTTCCGCGTGTGGAATCGAAAGGACCTTGCCGTCGTGATCGAGCTCGATGTTTTGATCGACGACCCTCAGCAGCGTTCCACGGAAGCGGCGCTGCCTTTCAATCGGGGTCTGGGTCTTCACCTTGACCTCGTGACCTGAAAAACGTTCGAAGTCGGCGAGCTTGACAAGCGGCCGCTCGAGCCCCGGCGAGCTCACCTCGAGGCGGAACCCCCCGGAAGGAAGCAGGTCTTCGTGGACGTCCAAGCTGGTCGACACGTCTCGGCTGACCGCGGTGCAATCTTCCAGAGAAACCCCGCTGCCGACCTCCAAGCCCGGCACATTGCGGTCGATGATGACCCGAATCACAGCCCCCTTGGGCTCCCGCAGATAGCGCACATCGACCAGCTCCACACCGTGGGCGAGGCAAATTGGTTCAATTAAGTGCTGCAATGCCTGGACGAGCTGTTGGGTGGCCTGGGTCAATTGTCGCTCTGGGTCGCTAAACGAAAAATGGGCGGGCCGTGGCGGCCCACCCAGTAGAGGCAAACCAAATTTTCACGCCGGCACCTACCACAGCGCCCCACCCCCTGCAAGCAAACCGACGCCCTAACGCTTTGCGTCGTTGACAGCGTGAAAGGCATCTTGGTATGCCCCGCCAGTAGCCCCGTCGGATCGGCGCGGGCGCAGGAGGAAAGCATGATGCGTTCGTTGAAGATCGGGCACTGGTTTGCCCTTGTAAGCCTGGCTGCCTTGGTGGCCAGTTGTGGGTCGACCCGTGAGTCTGCCTGGGACACCAGCGCGGGTGCGGTTCAACTCGATGACGCCGCTCGGGCGAAGGTGGCCCAACTCATGGCCGCCGCCGAAGCAGCCTATGCCAACCGTGGGGATCAGGCGCAGGCCAAAGCCGCCGTCGACGCGTGGGCGCAGGCTGCCGACATCGACCCGACGAATGTGACGGCGCTCAACGAGTTGACGCACGCCATTTACTTCTACGCCGACTGTCACCTTCGCTTCGACGAGGACAACCCCGACGCCTACAAGAACATGCACGAAGAGGGCACCAGGGCTGCAGAGCGCGCCTTGTCTACGATGTCCCCGGCCTTTGCAGAAAAGATGGCCGCAGGTGAGCGCATCGAGGATGCGATCAGCGTTCTCAACGCTTCGGCGGTGCCGGCGCTCTACTGGCGTTCGGCGAACATGGGCCGCTGGGCCACCCTCGAAAGCTTCGCGACGCTGCTCTCGTACAAAGATGAAATTCGAGAGGTCATGGAGTTCTGCCTCGCGAACAATTCAGACTATTTCTACAGCGGTCCCAACCGTTACTTCGGCATCTTCTACGCCAGGGCACCCGGTTTCTCGGGCGGCGACATGAAGAAGTCAGCCGCGTTCTTCAACACGGCGATCGACGAGTACCCGGACTACTACGGCACGCGGATCTCGATGGCGGAAGAATGGGCGATCAAAGAAGACAACCGCCCGCTCTTCGAAGAGCTGGTGAACTACGTCCTCAAAGGCGACCCGAACGTCATTCCGGCGATCGTTCCCGAGAGCCTGTGCGAGCAGCGCAAAGCCAAGAAGCTGATGGCCGAAATCGACGACACGTTCTGATCTGAATAGGCCCAAGCGCTACGGCGTCCACAGGGCCAGCCCGAGGAGAATCCAATGCGTAAGTCCATTGTCTGTGTTGCGGCGTTTTGCGCCCTTTCCTTCCTGTTTGCCGAACCCGCTCCAGCATCGTCGCAGGAGTACGAGTTCGTGATGGAGATGGGGACCGTCGTCCCCGCGGGCAGCCCTTGGGCCCTGCAGCTCAAGCGCCTGAAGAAGTACGTCGAAGAAGAAACCGGCGGCCGAATGAAAGTGAAGCTCCGCCTTGGCGGCTCGAATGAGCGCTCGCTCGCTCGACGGACCCAGATGGGGAGCAAGCAAGGCTTCGCCGGGTCCGTAGGCGGCCTGAGCTCCATCGTCCGAGAGGTCAACGTCCTCGAAGCGCCCTACGTGTTTGACACCGTCGAGCAAGCCGACAAGGCCCTCGATGACCCCGAGGTCTTGAAGCAGGTTCGCTCCATTCTCGAGAAGCAGCAATTGGTCTTCGCGCTTTGGGGGGAGAACGGCTTTCGCTCCTACTTCAGCCGGCGGCCGATCCGCACCCCGGACGACATGAAAGGGATTCGCTACCGGTCGCAAGAGGCGGTCGCACACGTGGAAGCGTACAAAGCGCTCGGGGCGAGCCCGGTCACCATCGATGTCGCCAACACGATGACCAGCCTTCAGACGGGCGTCGTCGACGGTTTCGACAACACCCCGCTCTTCGCGATGGCGACGACCTGGTACCAGGGCCTCGCTGACGACGAACGCAACCTGATCCTCTCGAAGCACAGCTACCAGCCTGGAATCGTCGTCTACTCGAAGAAGTGGTTCGACACCCTTCCCAAGGACATCCAGAAGATTCTGCTCACGGTCCCCTACGACCTCACGACCTGGGGCCGCGATCAGGTCCGCAAGATGGAACCGGTCCTGATCAAGAACCTCGTCCGCTACGGCTACGACATCCACGAGCCGTCCAGCGCCGAGCTCCAGAAGTTCAAGGCCAAGGAAAAGGGCGTCCCGGAGAATGTCGCGAAGCAGGTCGGCCCCGCAGGACAGAAGCTGCTCAAAGCGGTTCGCGCGGCGCTCGCCAAGTAGGCCCCCCGTAAAGCTGGCTGGCGCCGGCCACGCGCTCATCGCAAAGCGATGACTTTACTGGGTTTCGCCGCGGACATAGACCCAGGTCCCCGGATTGTCCTCCGTAGCCATGCCTCCGTGCCAGGTGTCCGGCAGGTCCGGGCCGGCCCAGTTGAATAGCCACTTCGCATCATAAGGGGCCATGTTGATACAGCCGTGGCTTCGCGGACGCCCGAAGCGGTCGTGCCAGAACGCGCTGTGGAAGGCGTACGCACCTCTGAAGTACATGACGTACGGAACGTCTTCGAGCGAATACGGCGGCTCGCCCGGCTCATCGTCATCCATGGTGGAGGTCAGATGTTTGCCTCGGATACGGTGCAGGCCCTTGGGTGTGAGGTAGCTCAGCTCCGGGCTGGGCGTCTTCGTTCGCCCGGTCGAGACCAGGGTGACATAGCGCGGCTGTTTCCAATCATAGGCCACCACAGCCTGTCGCCCGAGATCGACGTCGATCCAACGGTCGCCCTCGCCCACGCCTTCGGGCGGCGCGGTCGGCTCGATGACCGTCACGTCGGCCTCGCGAACGAGGCGGTCCTTTTCAATGACGAGACAGACACGGTCGTCGACCCGTCGACGGGATTGCACGGGAAGCCACGAGCGGCTCCGGAGACGCTCACCGGTAGGCTTGAGCTTTCCTCGACCGTTCACCCGATAGACCGTGGTCTCCTCTCGCCGGGTTACGGCCGCGGGCAGATCCCAGCTTTCGCCGTCTAGCGCTTGCCCTCGGAACCGGCTCCAGTCCTTGCGGCGCAGGTTTTTGGCGGGCACGAACCCGTTCTGCTGCGTGCGCCAATAGGTTTCGCCATCTCTTTCGAAGCGTCGGTCCAGGCTCACGTAAAATCCTGGTTGAAGGATCCGAAGCACGAGCGGGTTCTCGATGACCGCGGCTGTCGCCGGCATCTCGGGCTCCTCGAGGGACGATGGCTCGACACCAGCATCCTCAAGGCCCGAAGGGATCGTGTACACCTCGTCGGCCTTCGGGATTCGCCTATAGAGCGGGGTCTTTCGACGAACCGTCACGTACTCGTACGGCATGTCCGCGTCCCGGTCCGGTTGCCGGGCACGAAGCTCCGGGAGACGCTCGCCCGAGAACACGAGTATATCTCGCTGACTGCAGGAGAAGCCGCCGGTGTCCAGCTCGTACCAGCCGCCCACGCAGCCTTCGTGGCCAACAGGCTCGGTTGTCGTCGAATGCAGAAGCGCCCCCGCCCGCAGATAGCCGACTCGGACGCCCTCCGGACTGGGTGCGGATCGAATGGGCGTGACGAAGCGCTTGGCAAAAACGCGCTGTGGCGGCCCGAGATCGGCCGGCGTCTTTGGAAGCTCCGCCTCGAGGAAAGCCAGCGGGTCATCGACTTGGCAGCCCGCGAGCGCAAAGACAGCCAAAGCGCCGATCAGCACGCAGCCGGGGTCCATCCCTGTTCGTCGTGTGCGCTGCACTGCCTGGGTCTGCTACGAACTGTCATTAGGATGAGCGCGGGTCAACAACTCGAAGCGTTTTCCACGACGTTCGGGCTCGTGGCATCCCTTGCAGTTCACCTCACCGCCCTCGCGTACATCACGAGCGCGACGGCACAGTACGATTTCGACTTCGAGCTGGCGCTGCCGGCGGAGGTCGAATTTGGTCTGACCGGGGAAATGGCGCTGGCCGCCGATTCGGCGCCACCCCGAGCTACAGGCTTCCCCGATCCACGATGGGCAGGCAACGCACCACAGGCCGAAGAACCCGAACAGGAACCGATCGACGCCGGCGTCCCCCTGGAGGACGCGGGCACTGACACTGACGCTGACGCTGGCACTGACGCTGACACTGACACTGACGCTGACACTGACGCTGACACTGACGCTGGCACCGATTCCTTCCCCGTCGCCTCCCCGATCCTCTCCGGCCCCTCCCGCATTCCTCCAGGCGCGCAGCTGGCCCTCCGGGTCGACCTGCGCCGCGTTCGCGAGTCGCCTCTGGGCGCGGATGTCACGGCGTTTTTGCGGGGCGTGCCCGATTGGCAGCTTCTTTTGGACGGATCGGGGATCGATCCCGTCGCAGACCTCGATCGGCTGCTCGTTGCAACCCCGAATCTGCAGCGATCGAAGCTCGTGCTGGCCGGACGGCATCGACGCGGCGAAGGCTTTGCTCGCAAGAGTGTGAAACGGCTCGCCCGTTCGCGGGGAAAATCAGTGCGCTGGCAGCGACGTTTTGGAGTTCCGACCGCGACTTGGCACAACCTCGACCAAACGCGACGCACCATCGCGCTTCTGAGCACCAAGCACTTCAGCATCAGCCGGCGACAAGATCTCGAGCGGGTGCTCGCGATGGCGCAGGCGCGCGAGCTTCGAGATGCGAAAAAGGAAGGGCTGGTCTCAGCTCGCGGGCCTGATGCGCTTCTCTCCATGGGACCGGACGAAGCGATCTCTCTGGAGGTCGAAGGGGTGCATCGCTTCGTCATCGGAAGCATCAAGCACGTGCCGATCCGTCTGCGTCTCGCTGTGCGTGAAACCGGAGCCGACGAAGCTACGGTGAGCGTACTGGCCACGTACGAATCGAAGGAGCTCTCAAAAGAGGCGTCGGTGTACTGGAAGAAGGTTGCGACCTTCTATTCGCAGCAGCTGATCATGAGCTTGGCGGGCTTTGGAAAGACCCTTCGACGCATGGACTTCGCCCCGGACGACAATCGAATCCGGGTTTCCTTCAAGCTCAACGCCGACCAGATTCGTTTCATCCTGAGTTACGCGGAAGGCCGGCTGCAGGGCTCGGGCGACGCTGTACGCACACGCACACGCACACGCACGAACCCAACAAAAAAGGGGCCCTGAGGGCCCCTTTTTCTCGATTCGTCGTCTCAGTAACTCAGAGGACGAGGTCCTTGAGCTTCTTGAGAGGCGTTGCGCGAATCTTCTTAGACGCTGCCTTAGGCGGAAGCATCATCTCCTCACCGGTCGCTGGGTTGCGTCCCATCCGAGCGGGTTTCGCTGGGATTTTACGAACTTTGAGCTTGATCATATCTGGAATGACAAATTCCCCCGGACCACGGCGACCAAGTTCTTTCTTCACGAGGTCTTGAAGCGCACCAAAGACGCTCGTGATTTCCTTCTTGGTGAGGCCGCTCTTGTCGGCCAGTTCGCTCATGATCTGGGCCTTTGTCATTCGCTTGCCCGCTACCATAGTTCCCTCCTAACTCCGTGACCTGCCCCTTTTGATCAAAAAGGCCCCCAAAAGAAAGCCCCAGACAGGTACGGCGCCATCTATGCCTGGGCTTTTCCTTGCTGACAAGGGTCTTCGTGCGGTTTCGCAAACAAATTTCTTGGGGTTAATCGATCCCGGACTGTGCGTGACGACGTTCCGCAGAACGAGACTCTCTCGGCACGGACGCTTTCCCACAGCCCGTCCACAGGGGACCGGACGGTGGCGTCCCGCTTTTCGCGACGCCAACTATGCAACAGAATCTGCCGTGGTTTCAGGCTGATAGCAGTCAAAACGAAAGCATTACTAAAGAAAGGGAAGCAAGATCGATAGCGATCGCGGCCGGTTTTCCACAGGCGCAAAGGGTTAACGTGCGGCCTCTACCGCGGCCATGAGAGCCTCGGTTCGAGCCATCATCTCACGCTCTTCCCGCTTGGTGGCGTGGTCGTGGCCGAGAAGGTGGAGGAGGCCGTGCGCCAACAAAAACGTCACTTCGTGGACGATCGCGCGATCGTGCTCGGCGGCCTGGCGGCTCGCGGTGGGCACGGAGATCACCACATCGCCGAGAAGCCCCGGGGTCGTTTGCGGCCCGGGACCCTCGTGCATCGGAAAGGCGAGCACGTCGGTTGCGCGGTTCTTCTTTCGGTATTGGCGATTGAGCTCACGGATCGTCGCATCGTCGCAAAGCAGAATCGAAAGCTCCGCGTCGGGTAAGCCGAGGGCCTCGAGCATGGCTTCAGCACGCCACCGAAGATCGGCGTGACCAACCGGGCGTCGTTCCAAGCTACGAGTGCGGAGCCATACGGGCATCGCTTGGCTCCTGTCTCCCGCCTCCGATTAGGTCAAGTCGGAAGGCGGGGTGCCCAAGGCGGGCCGCTTGCTATGCTCCGCGAGTGTTCGAAAAAGTACTGATCCTCCGCCGTGGAGAAGCCGCGACGCGCGTCGCTCGGACGTGCCGTCGATTGGGCGTAGAATCGATCGTCGTCGCTCCGAAGGACGAACAGGCCAGCCGGCACATCGAGGCGGCGGATCACAGCATCGAGGTCGACTTCGACGAGGCGCGCGGCATTCCAACCGAACAGCTGCCTGCGATCCTCGAGCAGGCGGGCGCCGACGCGGCCCACCTCGGCTACCAAGGCCAGCCCGAGATGTTCGAGCTCGCGAGCGCCGCCGAAAAGGCCGATGTGGCGGTCGTCGGCACCGACCTCGACGTTCTCGGCGCCCTGGCCGACCAGGCAACCGTCCAAGCGGCCGCCGAGAGGGCACAGGTTCGTACACTCCACGACCGCGAAGACTCGTCACGGCCTCGCGAAGTCGGCGTCATGGTTGCCGCCGACTCTCACGGAGCCACCGTCGCGATCGTCGAATACGACCGCAGCCTTACGGCCTCCGAGCAGACGCTGATCCACGAAACCCCTTCACCCGACCTGATCTTTCGCATGGACGGGGAGGCGTTTCGGATGTCCCTCTTCGAGAGCGCTCGGCGTCTTGCGGCCGAGCTCCGCTATGCAGGGCTCTTGGAGGTTCGGTTTCACATTGATCTATCAGGCCTGTCGTGGGTGTCTGACGTGACGATCGGCCTACCCAGGCACCACACACTCATCGAAATGGTCACTGGGGTCGACCTGGTCGCGCTGCAGCTTCGAATCGCCTCGGGTGAGCCGATCCCCGACGAGCTCGAAACGCTGACGCCCCGCGGTCACGCACTCGACGCGTCCATCTTGGCACTCGACCAAGACGACGCGGTCGTCTCGCTGTACGCCGTGTCGCCGGCGCCCCAGGGCCGGGTTCGCGCAACCTCGTCCGCCACGGTCGGGCTGCCTCTGCCTGCAGACGACCGTCCGCTAATCGCGAAGCTCAGCACCCACGAGCCGGTTCGCCACAGCGCGCTGCTCTCGATGGACCGCATGCTGGCCGAATTACGCGTGGAGCCGTTCGCCACGAACGTCGATGCGCTCCGGCGAGTTCTCGGCGACTACGCGTTCCGCGCGGGGCAGTACGACACCGCATCCGCCTTGCGCTTCGCCGCTGGCTGACGTCCCCATCGGCCGCCGGCCCTCACGCCGCGAACGTCGACTTGCGAGCGTACACCGCCGCGTCGCCCAGTTGCTCCTCGATTCGCAACAGCTGGTTGTACTTCGCGATGCGCTCCGAGCGCGAGGCGGAACCGGTCTTGATTTGGCCAGCGTTGGTCGCGACAGCGAGGTCGGCGATGAAGGTGTCGGCAGTCTCTCCGCTCCTGTGCGAGATGATCGACGAATAGCCGTTGAGAGCACCCAGACGAATGGTGTCGAGGGTCTCAGTGACGGAGCCGATCTGGTTGACCTTGATCAAGATCGCGTTGGCCACACCCTGATCGATCCCCATCTGAAGCCGCTCGGTGTTCGTCACGAAAAGGTCGTCGCCGACCAGCTGAACCTGCGCGCCCTGGGCCTCGGTCTGGACCTTCCAGCCGTTCCAGTCGTTCTCGTCCATTCCATCTTCGATGCTGACGATCGGATACTTCGAACAGTAGTCCGCGTAGATTTTGACGAGCTCTGCCGCATCCACGGGCTTTTTGTCGAAGGTGTAGACGTTCTTCTTCTTGTCGTAGAATTCGCTCGCTGCGCAGTCGAGGGCGATAGAGATTTCTTGGCCGGGTCGGTATCCCGCGGCCTCAATCGCTCGCGCGACGAACGAGAGCGCCTCCTCGTTGGTCGAGAGGTGCGGGGCAAACCCGCCTTCGTCGCCTACTCCGGTGGCGTGTCCGGCCTCTTTTAGAAGCTTCTTGAGATTGTGGAAGGTTTCGGCGCCGGCGCGAAGCGCCTCCGAAAACGAATCGAATCCATGCGGCACGACCATGAACTCCTGGATCTCGAGACCGCTGTCGGCATGTGCGCCCCCATTGATGATGTTCATCAGAGGGGTCGGCAGAACCT
>CAMYJN010000032.1 GCA_947258625.1 uncultured Polyangiaceae bacterium
ATCTCGAACATCCACACGGCGCGTCGGGTGATCGAGTGTCACCGAAGCGTCTACATCTGGGAGGCCCCGTCTCGTTTCGAGCTCGAGGACGGCCGCGTCGTGCGCCTCAACCCGGGCGCCCCCTGGCCCTTCCTGGTGGGGGATGAAGATGCACCGCCCGCCAATGCGCTGGTCCTATCGCTGACGACGAGTGGCCCTCCAACGGTCGTGCAGGACAACTCGGCGGCCATCCATCGGGCCCTCGCGGAGCACAACGCCACGGTGCCTTCTCCGAGTGGGTGTGGATGTGGGGTGGTGTCGCCTCGTTCGCACGCGGCAACCTGGGCCAGCTTGGCGTTGTTCGTCCTTCTGATGAGGCGTCGGCGCCGGCCGGCCTAGGTGCCCAGACCTGGAATCGAACCAGGGACACGAGGATTTTCAGTCCACTGCTCTACCAACTGAGCTATCTGGGCCCGGAAATGAGGCGCGGAGCCTAGCTGCGGATGGGGACCTGTCAAGGGTCTGAGAAAACTTGCGATCCGGTCCGCGTTCACGATTACAATGTGAAATGGATGGTGTGATCGGGATGGAGAGCCCAGTAGATGATCGGGGCAGCGATGCATTTCGCACGCTGCTGAGCGCGGGTGCGACGGGCCCAGTGCCCAAGTCCGAAGCCCTCGAAGCGCTTTCGCTGAGACCGGTCTGGTTGGCAACTTGGGAACCGCGCGCCGAGGGCTTCCGCACCCTGATCAACGCGCAGGGTGAAGAGGCCCTCGCGGTGTTCAGCTCACAGGCCGAGCTCAAGAGCGCCGCGAAGCAATTCGATTGGCTCGAAAAAGACGGGACGGTAGCGACCCACCGCGCGATCGGTGGAGACATCCTGCGCCATGCGTGGACGCGCGAATACGCCTTCGTCGTAATCGACATCGGCACGCCGCACTCTTTGGAGTACGCGCGCGACGAGCTCAAGTCGATCCTTCGTGAGATGGACAGCACGGGTCCGTTCCGTACGTCGCGACCACCGCCTCCTCCCGGCTCGGAGAAGCCCGCAGCTCGCAGCTCGTTTCCTCCGCCCGTCGAGCCGATCTCGACCCTCTACAGCATGAATCCTGGCCAGGTCGAGAAGATCGAGCGCATCAGCGAGCTGCCGACGCAGCCGCATCCAATTCTGTACGACAGCGAGCCCCCGACCCAGCCGCGCGCAGCGCTGAGCCCAAGCCGAGCGATGCCGAAAATCGACGAAGCGCCGACGACGCAGCGCAAGAGCTCACGCCCTGCGCACAAGCCCAAGAGCGAGCCGCCCGGTCTAAGCATCGAAGAGGTGTCTGCAGATTCGGCTCCGCTGGGCGAAGGCGGAACCTACGGTGCGGCGAGCATCGTTCCGACGGCCGAACAGCAGTCCGTGCCGGTTACCGATTCGTCGGCCGTCACGTCCAAAGATGGAACCGAGGGCGACTCCGAGCGTCCGTTGAGCTCCAGCGCCCCAAGGCTGCACTCCGACGCGCCGACCGCGCCAGCCGCTCACCCTCTACCCTCGTTGGAGCCGCAGAAACTGAACCTACCCCCGATTCAACCGGTCGCGCCACCGCCTGTGGCACCCAAAGCCAAGGCATCGACGGTGCCTCCGGCGGAGGCCACGGTGCCCGACGGCAAGCCGCCCGCGGTGAATCCGACACGGATCCCAGCGCCGTCGATCGGAGACGGAATCAAGCTGGGGGAGCTCCGGGACGCACCAAACGAAGACTGGCTCAAATCCATGGCCGATGTCTTGCGAGGCTTTTTCGAGATCGAGTGGGCCTCGTACTGCGAGGTTGCCCGCAAGAGCGGAAACCCGACGCCGGCTATCGGCCTCCGGATCACCGACAACTACCGGGACAACGTCACGGCGATCATCAAGCAGCTCATCGAGAGCAGCCAAGAGCACGAGATGGAAATCGACGTATTGCTGATCGACGGCCACGATATGCTCCGCAAGGCGCGTGAGCGAGGTTTCGTCTTCTATCCCTGGAAGCCGAAACCGTTTGGTCGATAGCTGATCGCGTGGGCGAGTCGAAGCCGGGCCAACCGCCGCGATAGGCGCCGTGCTAAGACACCCGCGTGCAGCTCGGCGACGCACTTCCATCCATTCGGCACCCGATCCCATCGGCCGCAGGTCGATCTTGGGTCGAGCGCCTCTCGCAGAGTGAGTGCCCCGCGCTCACGACTCGCCGCAAACGACGCGAGGAGCTTACCGGTGCAAGTCATGATCCGATCGTTTGGGTCGAAGCGCAGGGCGCAAACGTGGTCGACTCTGATGGCAATCGATACGTCGATCTCACCTCGGGATTTGGGGTGGCGTTCGTGGGGCATCGTCATCCCGAGGTCGTCCGCGCAGTCAAGCGACAGGCGGATCGGCTCTTGCACGCACTGGGCGACCTGCACCCGTCCGATGTGAAAATCACACTGCTAGAAAAGCTCTGCACGCTGGCTCCGTGGCCGCATGCCCGCGCCATGCTTTCGCTGAGCGGTGCCGATGCAGTCACCGCAGCGCTCAAAACGGCGGTGATGGCGACGGGAAAGACCGGCGTCGTCGCGTTCGAAGGCAGCTACCACGGGCTGAACTACGGTCCGCTCGCGGTATCCGGGTTCGCCAAGCGCTTTCGCGAACCGTTCGTGGCGCAGCTGCAGTCCGACGTACACTTTGCCGCATGGCCCAGCGCAGATCTGGGCGTCGAAGCGGCACTCGAAACGCTACCCGGAGACTGGAGCCGCATCGGCGCCGTCATTCTCGAGCCCATTCAGGGCCGCGCCGGGATGCGCTTTCCACCGCCGGGCTTTCTCGAAGCGCTGCGCCGGGCGTGCCACAAGAACAAGGCGCTTCTCATCGCCGATGAAATCCTCACAGGCGTCGGCCGCTGCGGCGCCTGGTGGAGGTCGGTTGACGAAGGCGTCATTCCGGATCTGATCTGTGCCGGCAAGGCTCTGGGCGGTGGGCTACCGGTCAGCGCATGCATCGGGCGTGAGGACGTCATGCGTGCTTGGGGAAACCCGGACCGCGAGGCGATCCATACGGGCACTTTTTACGGAGACCCACTGGGTTCCGCTGCCGCGCTCGCCAGCATCGAGTTGATCGAACGAGATGGGCTTGCCCAACGCGCCGTCGATCGAGGCAACGCGTTCGCTGCAATGCTGCGTGCCGAGCAACTCGCCTCGGTGACCGAAGTGCGTCAAGCAGGAATGATGCTCGGACTGCAATTGGAGGGCAGCCTGCGGGCCTTGGGCGTCAGTCGCGCGCTCCTCGAACGCGGCTACCTGGTGCTACCCGCAGGCCCAGAGGCCGACGTGATCCAACTGGCCCCGCCGATCACCGTGAACGACGAACAGCTCGAAGGCTTCGTCGCGTCGCTGCGAGCCGCGCTAGGGGACTCATGAGCCGCCGAAGCGACCTCAAGGGCCGCATCGAATCGATGATCGCGCATTTCGACGGAGGTGGCGAAGTCGATCCGGCGCTTCGGGACCGGCTGATCGAGGACCTCGCGACGTGGCAGGCGAGCCGCATCCCGGAGTACGGGCGATTGCAACTTCAGGGCGATTGGCCTGCGGCGCTTCCAACCGATGTCTTTAGGTTTCGACGAATTGCAGCGCACGCGAAAGAAGACGACGTTCGGGTTTTTTCGAGTTCCGGCACAACCTCGTCGGACCGAAGCGTTCACGCCTATGGCGACCTGAGCTTGTACGACCTCGCCGCGCGTGCGGCTGCAAGCCGAATGCTCTTTCCGGACGTTGCCCAGATCCGACTGGTGATGCTGGCTCCACACGAGAAGGAAGCACTGGACTCGTCCCTCGAATACATGCTCACTCGATTTGGGGAATGGTTCGGGTCCGAATGCACCTGGGCCTGGCGCCACGCAAAGCTGGACCTCGATCGACTGACGGCCGTGCTCAGTCGCGCGGAAGTTGCAGGCGAGCCGATCGCCTTGCTCGGCACCTCGTTTGCCTTCGTTCATGCCGAGGACGGTCTCGGCCAGCGGCGCTTCGGGCTCGCACCGGGGAGCCGAGTCATGCAAACCGGCGGCTACAAGGGCCGCTCCCGTGAAGTGGACTCCGATCTCTTGCTCGAGGCGATCAGCGATCGGTACGGCATCGCGACTCCGTTCATCATCAACGAGTTTGGAGCGACCGAGCTCAGCTCGCAGCTTTACGAGACGACCCTGCGCGAAGCGATTCACCCCCCGGTGGGACCTCGCAGGCTCTGGGTACCGCCCTGGGTGCGTGCAACGCCCGTCGACCCGGACACACTCCGGCCCGTCGAAGGGGACAAGGTTGGCATTCTCCGAATCGACGACACCGCCAACTTGGATTCGGTTTGCTGCATTCAAACGGCGGATTTGGCGAAGCGTGTCGAAGACGGAATCGTCGTGCTCGGACGGGCTGCAGGTGCCACACCTCGCGGCTGTTCGCTCGCCGCGGACCAAGCCCTGGGGGCGCGTTGACCGACGACGCCCGTACGATCCGGGGTCGCGCGACCGCGGTGCTGAATGCAGGCCAAGCCCTGCGCGCGGCGAGCACTACGGAACGAGCCGTCTGGCTCGCCGACGCGGCCGCGGCTCTGAACCGGCACGCTGGGCAGGCAGGCCCGACACTGTCCGAAGCCACGGGCTTGAGTGCTCCGATGGTCGACTGGGCGAGCCGGACGACGCTGGACACGATTCGGGAAGACACCCTGCTCGCCCTTGCACGGACCGCCAGTCGGGAAAGCGAGCCGCCGTCTGCGCCGATCGCGATGATGGCCGTCGTGCTCGCGGGCAATGTCTTCACCGCTTCGGTGCGGGGCATCCTCGTTCCCTTGCTCTTGGGCGTTCCAGTTCTCGTCAAAGCCTCCTCGAAGGAACTGGCCTTTCCAGCGATGCTGAAGGACGCCCTACGCCGATCCAACGCCAATCTGGGTGCGTCCGTCGACATCGTGGCGTTTCCGGGGGGCGATGTGGAGTGCGAAACCGCCCTCGTCGAACGCGCCGCCGCGGTGTCTGTCTATGGCAGCGACGAAACGGTTGCCGCGATGGCGTCGCGCGTCGGCCATGGCTCGATCATCCCTCACGGGCACGGCGTGAGTGTGGCGTACTGTGGTGCTGAAGCCCTGGGCGGTAAGCAGCGGAGCGACACCATCGCCAATCTGGCGCTCGACATCTGCGCATACGACCAACGCGGATGCCTCTCCCCGCAGCTGGTCTTCATCGAGGCGGCCACCGAACGATCGGCGCGGGATTTTGCCGCTGGTCTGGCGGAAGAAGGCCTCGAGCCCATGAATCGGACCCTGCCTCGGGGCCCACTGCCCGCGTCGATCGGCGCCGAACAGGCACAGTGGCGCGGGGTCGCGGAGGTCGAAGGCACCCTGATTCGAGGCACGAGCTACGGGCTGGCGATTCGCTCTGCGCAGGCGATTCGCTGGAGCCCCGGCTATCGAAACGTGACGATCGTTCCGGTTCGTACGATCGACGGGGCCTTTGACGCGATCGAACCCATCGGCGCGAGCCTGAAGTGCGTCGGCACGGACCCCGCATCGATCTCGAACGTCAGCGCTCGCCTAGCCGAGAGCCGACCGCTGCAAGCGTACGCGTGCGCCCTCGGCTCGATGCAAACGCCGGCCGTCGACGCGCCGGCGGACGGCTTTCCGATCTGGCACGGTCTCCTGCGGCCTTCAAAGACGGCTCGAGGGGTGACGGCTAAACGCCGATGAAGAGTCGTTGCCCGAAGTTGCGCTCGAGCTTGGCGCCGAAGATCTTCGATGCGGCGCCTTCGATGTCATATTCGATGCGTTTGAAATGAAATGAGCGCGTGTCGCTGTCGTACACCGTATAGCTTGCACGATTGTCATAGTCACGAGGCTGGCCGACCGAGCCGACGCTGACGATGTACTTGATACCGTCCTCGAGCGTGAAATCCTCGGCCGGCAACTCTTGCACGTCGCCGGGCCGAAGCGCGAACACCTTGCATAGGTGCGAGTGCCCGATGAACGTGATCTGGCCGAGCTCGTCCCAAATCGGAAGACACTCGGCAGCCTGGTCGGGTGCGAAGATGTACTCGAACTCTTCGAGCCGCACGGGGGAGCCATGACACAAGTCGACGCCGGTCCCCTCGACGACGTACTTGTATGGAAGCTGCTTGAGCCAGTCCATGTTCTCCGGCGTCAGCGAGCGCGCGTGCAGGTCCAGCGCCTGGCGGGCGGCCTCGTAGTAGTACGAGTAGTCCATTCGGCCAGCGACCGCGGCGTCGTGGTTTCCAAGGATGGTAACCTCAGCCACGTCGCGCACGATGTCGGCGCACTCGTTCGGGCTGCCCCCATAGCCGACCACGTCGCCCAAGCAGTAATAGATGTCGATATCCTCGGTGCCGTAGGCCTCCATGACAGAGGACATCGCTTCGAGATTCGCGTGTACGTCGCTAAATATGCCCAGCCGCATGATTGGTTCGTGACTTATCCCTAATGGTCCATGGTACACGAAAGCCCGGTTGCGGTCGAAGTACCATGGATCTGGCAAAGCTCCGCCAACGCCTTCCGATTGGCCTGAATCTGCGAATCCGAGAGGCCGTGTTCAGACGCAGCGGACAGGGTTTGCTGGAAGTTCTGCTCCAGAACGGCCACCAACCGCTGGACGTCCGGAGCCAGGCCGAACCCCACCGCCTGATACAGGAGCTCGTTGGACATCGCCATGCCGAACCCAACGGCGTCGGAGACCAGCCTCCGCAGCGATAACTCGAAGACGGTCATGGGAACGCTAATGACCAGGAGCGCTTCCTCGATCTTGTCCGGACTGCTCCAGGCCTCGAGTCGTTCCAACCGTTCGAGCGCCTCCGCGGCGCTCGACGCGACGTCCTCGAGCGCAAACGGATGGTCGGCCCGTCCGATGGGAAGCGGCATCAGGCGGCAGGCGCCAACGGCCTCTTCCCAAAGACCAGCCGGCGCTTCGGGGGCGAGCTCGCTGCGATCGAAGATCATCTTCGCAGTGGCCGCGCGCGGCGCTTCCAGCCGGAACGAACGAAGCAAGGTGCGATGGTCGGTGTAGACAACCACCCTCGCGTGAAAATCGCGCCGCAGCAGCTCCAGGATCCGTCGGTCAGCAGAGCGCTGAGGATTGAGATACGCGCGACGAACGGCGTTGGTTTGGCGGTCGGTCAGCGCGAGGATGCCGATCGCCATCTGGTGGACCATTTTGAGCTGAATGAGAAGATCGCTGCTAGCCTCCTCAAACGCTTCGTGTTCATCCACTCCCACTTGGACGAAGATCCAAAGCTCTTCGTCTTCGATCAGCGGGGCCAGCTCCGTGGAAGCATGGGCCCGGAATTCCGCGGGCGGCAGCAGCGTCCCCAGGGGCGGGTATCGGGGCGGATCCAGCGGAGGCCCATACAGCGGCTCGAGCTCCGCGACCTCGACCTCCATGGTCTCCAGATGATCGAGGTACCGGCCGAGGCCGTGGCGCCCATAGACGATCACGAAGTGCCGAACGTAGTCGGGCACGTCTTCCTCGTGCTCCTTCATCAGCGAGTCCAGGAGCTTCGCCCGCTCCGAAAGCTCTCTGCCTCGGACCGCGTGAGGAATCACGAGCACGAACCGCTGAGCGGCGGGATCGTGGTAGATGAACGGCACATCGATGACCTCGCCGTCGTCGAGCCTGTGCAGCGTGCCCTGAAGAGCCGCCCCGCGAAGCTCCGGGTTCTCTGCGACGTTGACAACACGATATACCTCGACTTCGATCGGCCCGCGGTCCTGGCGGAACACGCGAACCCGCTCCAGACGGGTGCGTCCCGAAGGACCAACGTAGAAAGAAGGCCCAACATCCAAAGAAGGCCCAACATACGAGGAAAGGCCGGTGTCCGGGTGATCGGTCAATGAAAATCCGAGCTTGGGCCTAACCCATTCACCGACCGATGGCCAGCTCGCCCGAGCAGGCTATGGTGAGGCTGCGATGGAAACCAGCGACGCTGTGAGAGACCTAACCGTGGCCTGCGTGACCTCGGTGAAAAACGCCACGGGAATCGTTCTCGACATGACTCAGGACACGCTCCCGATTCTGGACCACTATGCGGAGCTCCTCGACTCCCCGCGTGACGAGATCGTGTCCTTGCTCGCCCCAATGAGCGGCGCCTACTTCGGCGAGCTCCTCCGCCGTCAATTCGAGGACGGGCACTGGGTCATCGACGCGGACGACTACACGGGCTGGCGCCTGAAGTTCAAACGATGCTCCCTGACCTTCAATCCGATCGGAATCGCGCTCGAAGTGCTCCTGGGTCAGGAAGTGTCCGACTGGGGCGCCCAGCTGAAGACCGCTCCCGCGGATGAGCTTCGAAGCAAAAAGGCGCTCGAGGTGTACGGCGACGTTCGTGATCGCGACTACTACACGTTCACCGTGCGTTTCGAAGCCATCGAGCAGGCATATCTGGGTTTGCTGAATGATCCCGCAGGCATGGGCCCAAAGCCTTGACATGAACCGGGGGGCCTCCATATTTCCCCAAGCTCCTGGAAACACACACGTTTTTGAGCTTTCCAAGTGACCGATTCACAAGTACCAGTAGTCGAGCAGCCCACGTGCGACGACCTGCTCACGACGGGGGACATGGCGAGGCTCAGCGAGAGCACCCTTCGCACAGTTCGCTTCTATGAACAGGAGGGCCTGATCGAGCCGGAGCGCCGGAGCGCCTGCGGTCACCGCCTCTTTTCGGGGCGCGAGTTGCTCAAACTACAACTGGCCCTAGACCTCCGCGAGGCCGGCTTGTCGCTTCAGAACATCAAGGATCTGTTTTGCCTCAAGTCGGACTGTACCTGTCCTGAAGAAGCCAGCCAACGGATGTCCCACGTGTTGACCGAGCAAATCGACACCATGCAGCAAAAGATTGCCAAGCTCCGGAAGCTGCGAGAGGAGCTGACCGCGATGGTGTCCGTGCTGACAGAATGCCAGTCCTGCGACGAGGGCAACTTCCCAATCGCTTGCGAAAACTGCGACGTGCTCAGCAGCCCACAGTTGACCAGGGCGCTGCAAGTGCTCTGGCACGAGTCCTGAGAGTCCGATGGATTGGCAACCGAGCAGTCCGTTGTCGGCCGAGGAGCTGTCCAGGCTTCCGGTGTTCCCGCTGCCGCGTGTCGTCTTCTTTCCGGGGACTGCGCTGCCGCTGCATCTGTTCGAGCCTCGTTATACCGAGATGATCGAGGACTGCCTCAAGAGCGGCTGCACCGCGATGGCAGTCGCCCTGCTCGCGCCGGGCTGGGAAGATCACTACGACGAGAATCCCGCGATCCACGAAGTAGCTGGCGCGGGCCGCATCGTCGCACACCAGGCTCGGCCTGATGGCACTCACGACGTGATTCTGCACGGACTCAACCGAGTTCGGCTGTTCGAGCTTCCAAACCAAGATCACGCCTATCGCTGCGCACGCGCAGTTCCGATTGCGGATTTTGGCACGGCAACGTCTTCGGATATGCTCGCCATGATGGCCTGCGCAACGCGGGTTGCGGCCAAGGTTCGCGAGAGGCAGCCCGATTTCGCCCTGCAGGTGTCGGCCGAGCTGACCCCCGCACGCGCAGCAGATGTGGTCGCTGATCAGCTCGTCGTGAGTCCGGAGGAGCGTCAGCAAATTCTCGAAAGCAGTGATGTGAAAGAACGTGTGAACCTGGTCACCGAGTCGGTCGCTTCGCTACTTGCGCAGCTATCGGATGCACATGTGCCGTCCTAGGTCGGATGGAACCGATCCCCTGCCCGTGGTACCGAGCCTTCTCAAGATGAGTGAACGCAGCGAACACGAACCCACCGTCGAGCGGTACGCCGAGTCAAAGATGCCCACGCGTTTCGGGCCGTTCCGCGTGGTCGTGTATCGCGAGCGCGACGGGGACAAGGAGCACCTGGCCGTGATCACCGGCGAGGTCGAGGGCGCAGAAGATCTGCTGATTCGAGTCCACAGCGAGTGCCTTACCGGAGAAGCGCTTCACTCCCTTCGCTGCGACTGTCGCGATCAGCTCGATTTGGCTCTGGCACGCATTCAGACCTCCGGAAACGGCGCAATCCTCTACCTTCGGCAAGAGGGGCGCGGCATCGGCCTGGGCAACAAGATTCGCGCGTACGCCAAACAAGACGAAGGTCTCGACACCGTCGATGCGAACCTCGCGCTCGGCTTCGAGGATGATCAGCGGGGCTACCGGGTCGCTGCCGACATGCTCCGCGACCTCGGCGTCCGTTCCGTCGCCTTGATGACCAACAACCCTCGCAAGGTACAGGGCCTCGAAAGCGACGGCATTCGGGTGACGCGCCGCGAACCTCACGAAGTCGAGAGCCACGAGCACAACCGGGACTACCTGAAGACCAAACAAGACCGCCTCGGCCACCTCGGCACCAACGGCAACGACTGAGCCCCACTGCCAGCCGGCACGATTTCTTTTCCGGGGGGCCTGGCCACGTGGGCGATGCGCAGCATCGACTTTACGTGGTGGCACCGACCTGACGACTGCCGTACGCTCGCCGCGTGTCCAATAGGCAACTCAACAAGCTGTTCCTCTTTGCCGTGACTCTCTGCCTGCTTGCCGCCTGCAGCAAGACGACCACCAGCATCTCACAGAGCTATCGCAACCCTGGCTACGAACAGACGGTCTTCAAGAAGCTGTTCGTCATAGGGGTCGCTCAGAACCAGGAGAGCCGTCAGGCCTTCGAGGATGCCTTCGCCA
>CAMYJN010000033.1 GCA_947258625.1 uncultured Polyangiaceae bacterium
GGATCAAGGCCATCAGCGACATCATGTTGATTGTGATGCCCATCGCGTGCATCGCGATGATCGCCCCAGAGAGCGCGACGGGAAGCCCAACGGCGGCCATCGTAGCGTTGCGCGCGCCGACGGCCACCCAGAGCAAAAGCAGCACCAGTAAGAGCCCCACGGCGGCGTTCGTGTACAGCGTGCCGAGGGAGTGCTCGACTTCTGCGGCAGCGTCGCCAAACAAGTCAACTTTGACCCCTGGCGGAAGCGTCGGGGCCATGCGCGCGACCAGCGCACGCACGTCCTCGCTGATCTCAACGCTGTCCGCCTGCTCTTCTTTGCGGACCGTGAGAACGATCGCTGGCTCGCCGTTCACGCGCCCGCTGAACTTGCCTGCCGCAAACGTGTCCGAGACTTCTGCGACGTCGCCGACGCGAACCGCGCCGCCGGCCTGGTCGGGTCGGATCACGACACGGGAGAGCTCGTTGATGTCGGCGACTCGCGTCATCCCGCGCACGAGCCGGGCGTCGCCTTCGCCCTTGGTCGTCCCCGCGGGCACGTTGGCAGCCCTGAAGCGAAGCGCATCGCTCACCGCGGTGAGGGGAAGCTGGTACGCCGCGAGCCGGTCCGGATCGACATCGACCCGGAATTCCCTGTCTCGAATGCCGTTGCGCCAGATACCCGAAACCCCGGATAAGCGTTCGATTCGTTCCGCCATGTCTTTGCCGACTTGGCGCAGGACGACTTCCGGGACCTCACCTCGAATCGCAACCGCGATCGTCGGGAAGTCGACTTTGTATTCGCGCACGACAGGGCGCTCCGCGTCGATCGGCAAGTCATCGAGGCGGTTGATCTCGTTCGAGATCTCCATGATCGCGTTCGTGATGTCCTCGACGTCGTCGTCTAAATGAAAGCTGACATACGAAATGCCTTCTTTGGACACGCCCCAAATCTCTTCGACCTTGTCGACGTCGCCGACCGCGTTTTCGATCGGGATCGTGATCAGCTGTTCGATTTCCTCGGGCGAGGCACCCACGTAAACGGTCGTGATGTTTCCCCAGCCGGTTGGCAGCGTCGGCAGCGACTCCCGGTGCATCACGCTCATCACCATTGCCCCGACCACCACCGCCGAAATAGCCACGAGATTGACGAGCACGGGCTGACGAACTGCGAACGCAGGGATGTTCATGGGACCTTGGCTCGTTCGGCGGATGAGAGGCTGGACGAGTCGAGCGGCACCACTTGGACCTTCGAGCCGTCCACGACTCGGGTCACGCCCTTGATGACGACGGTCTCGCCGGGCTCGAGGCCCCGTACGACCTGGGCGAAACCCGCACCGACCGAGCCGAGCTCGATGGCGCGGCGCCGAGCGATCCCGTCCTCGATGACATACAGGTGCTGGCTGCCAAAACGCTCAAAAACCCCGTCTAAGGGGACTCGGATCTCCAATTTTGGCTCGCCGGTGACCACCTCGAACTTCGCAACCAGGCCGGGCCGCAGCCGCCCGCCGTGGTCGTCGAGCTCGATTTCGACCGGAAGCCTGCGTGTGCGCGGATCGATGACTTCGCCGACCCGGACTACCTTGCCGGTGAAGACCTCGTCTGCGCGTGCGTAGACCGAGATGGTCGCCGGCGAGCCCACGGTCACGTCGATCGCTTCTCGCGGGTCGAGCAAAACGCGGGCCTTCAACAGGCTGGTGTCCGCGAGGCTGAGCATCGGGCTTCCGGGCGCCAAGTACTCACCGAGCTCGACCATTCGATCGACCACCGTCCCGGCGAATGGAGCGCGGACCACCGCATCGGTGACACCCCGTCGAGCGAGCCGGGCCTCGGCGCGTGCAGCATCGCGCGAGGCGGAGGCGAGACGGACCGCGTCCTTGGCGTCGTCTAGCCGCTGCTCGGGCAGGCCTCCTGTTTGAACGAGCTTCCGGGTTCGCTCGAGCTCGCGCGCGGCCTGCGTCAGTCGGGCCTCGCTTTGCTCGACCGCTGCGTTTGCCGCCTGTGCGGCGGAGGCTGGTCGACCGACATCGAGGCGGAGCAGCACTTGACCCTCTTCGACCCGCTCACCTGCTTCGACGAGAACCTCGACGACTCGCCCTGCGGTCTCCGAGCGGATGTTCGAATGCCGGTTTGCCAAGATTTCAGCGGTTGCGACCGAGGTTGGGGTCACCTTCTCGGCTTGGATCGTCGCCGCGTGCACCGGTGGCGGAGGCGCCTCGGTTGCGGCGGGAGCCGTACCCGTGCAGCCAGCTGCCCAGAGCAGGAGCATCGGCAAGCAGGATAGAAACGAAATACGCGCCACCAAGGAACCCTGTGTTTGGATTCGTCGTTCGGCAAGAAGAAAAACCTCTGCGTGGGTTCAGCGCAGAACTGCGTAGGCGTTGCTCAAACAGAGCTGATCCGGACGTTCCGCGGTGCTGACGCCCAGAACCACTCGTTCTGCTTCGTGCCAGCTGCGTACGATGAGCGTCTCGCCCGGGTAAACCGGGTTGCTGAACTGCCCACGAAACGTCGCGAGCTTGCGCTGATCTCCGCCGCAAGCGCCGCGAAGAAGAGCGCGGCCGGCGTACCCATAGGTGCAGAGCCCGTGCAGAATCGGCATGTCGAAACCAGCGTCGGCCGCGAACTCCGGGTCGGCGTGGAGCGGGTTGTAGTCGCCGTTCAAGCGGTAGAGCAGCGCCTGCGTGGGCGCGACCTTCTCGCTGGATTCGAAGTCCGGCTTTCGATCGGGCAGCGCGACACGTTCGGTCTTCGGGGGCCGGGCACCGCCAAAGCCGCCGTCGTTTCGCAGGACCAGCGTGACCTCGCCTCGGATCATCACCGCATCGGTTTCATCGAATGCTTCGATCGCAAAGACCGACATCGCCAATCGCTTCAGGTCATACAGGCCCGTCACGCGGCCGATCACGCGAAGCCTGCCGCTCGGGCGGAGCGGCGCGAAGAGCTCCATTTGCTGGCTGTGATGCACCATACCGAGTCGGTCGCAGCCCAGCCGATCGACGAGGGCATCGAACACCGCAAAGGTCGGAATCGTACCAAACGTGGGGAGCACCTTGGGCCCCCGGCCTTCATAGAGATAATCCAGCTCATCGTCGGCCGACGCGCCAACGCCGAGCGCGTAGAGCACGGTGTCGCGCCAGCTGTACTCGAATTCGATGGGTGGGGCTTCGTAGCCCAAGCTGTCGGGGTCGATGGCCATCTCGCTCGGACCGAGTAGAGCGCCTGCGGGCAACGATGGCAATCCGGCGCTCCAAAGCCTAAAGTTCGGCGTGGCCAAAAGAGTGAACCGAGTTGCGATCGTTTTTTCGGGCGGCCCCGCCCCGGCGGCCAACGCGGTCATCGCTGCGGCGACGACGTCATTCTTGGAGGCTGGTATCGAAGTGCTCGGCATCTTTCACGGGTACACCAATCTCCAGGACTACGATCCCGCCAGCCATCCGATGGTCCCCTCGGAGCACTACCGCCCGCTCGCGCCTGCCGACATTCGCGGAATCCGCAACACCCGAGGCATCATCATCGGGACGGCGCGCGTCAATCCCGGGGCGGCGATCGAAACTCCCTCGGACCTCCTCGACCCCCAAAAAACTGAGCGTCTCGCGAGGATTCACCATGCGCTTGCCGACCTCGAAGTCGATGCACTGATCTCGATCGGCGGCGACGACACGCTCAAGACGGCAAACTATCTCTACGAGTACCAGCGGCATCATGTTGCCGAAGAGAATCGCTTTCGTATCGTTCATTTACCGAAGACGATCGACAACGACTATCGGGGAATCGACTTCACCTTTGGTTTCTTCACGGCGGTGGACGTCATGGCCAAAGAGCTCTTGAATCTCCGGGCCGACTGCGTCGCGACGAGCAGCTACTTCATGGTCGAAACCATGGGCCGCAAAGCCGGCTGGCTTTCCTATGGCGTCGCGATCGCCGGCGAGGCGAGCATGGTCGTATCGACTGAAGACGTCCAGGGCGACTTGGCTATCGAAGAGGCCCGTGTCAATCTGGTGACGGGCGAAAAAACGGTGGAGCTTCGGCTTTCCATCACCGCCCTGGTCGACCGCATCGTCGACATGATCCTCGAGCGTGAGCGCCGCGATCAGTACTACGGGACGGTGGTTCTCGCCGAAGGCCTCGCCGAGCTCTTGCCGCAAAACGCCTCGGCCGGATTGCCTCGTGACGAGCACGGCCACATTCGCCTGGTGGCCTTCGACCTGGCCAAAGTGGTCTGCGATCGTGTCCAAGTCCGCTACGAGGAACGAACTGGCAGGCGCAAAAAGGTTCGGCACATCCAACTCGGCTACGAGTCGCGATGCGCGCCGCCGCATGCATTCGACGTCATGCTCGCGAGCCAGCTCGGCATCGGCGCCTACCGTGCCCTGGTCGAAGAACAGCTCGACGGCCACATGGTGAGCGTCAGCGGCCAACTGGACTTGCACTACATCGAGTTCTCGAAGCTGATCAACGCGGAGACCCTGCGGACCGAGGTGCGTTTCATCCCGAACGGAAGCGACTTCCACCGCCTCGCGCGGTTCTTGGAGGCCCAGACCGGCCGCTTTCACGCGTGGAGCCCAGGTCAGCGTTTCGAGCCAGAAAGCGAAAAGCCTTCAGAGTAACTCCGAAGGCTTCGTTTCAGAACGGGCGTTCGTTGACTTGACGAATGCGCTTGCGGCGGCGGCGCGCAGCCTCCGCGGCCTTCTTCCGTTTCTTGATCGAAGGCTTCATGTAGTGACGGCGGCGCTTGAGCTCCCGGAGGATGCCCTCGGTGGCCATCTTGCGCTTGAGGTGCTTGACCGCACGCTCGAGTCCACGTTCACCAACGTGAACTTCGATAGGCTTGCACTGTACGGTTTCGACCATGAACGCTTCTGCTCCTTCTAAGAGCGCCGGAGGCTTACACAGTGTACACGGCGGCGCAAGGCAGCCCGGTTTTTCCAGGAGCAGGCCTCGTAAATGCTCGTAAGCACGACCTTATTCGGCTCTGAGGCTCGTTTCGGCCTCGGCGGCCGCATCTGCCCTTTCGAAAACGAGCTTTCCATCGCCCGCGTCGACGCGAATCGTGTCGCCCGCTCCAAATCGCCCCGCCAGGATGTCCTCGGCCAGGCCGTTTTCGAGGTAGCGCTGGATGGCGCGCTTGAGCGGACGGGCACCGTAGGACGGATCGTAGCCCACGTTCGCGAGGAAGGCCTTGGCGTCGTCGGTCACATCGAGCCGCATGTCACGCGCGGCGAGACGCTTCTCGAAGATTCGGAGCTGCACGTCGACGATGCTCCGCAGCTGGGCGCGGTCGAGCCGGTGGAAGATGATCGTCTCGTCGAGTCGGTTGAGGAACTCGGGTCGAAACGCGTCGCGCAAGTCTTCGGTGACCGCCTCGCGCATCGCCTCTTCGTCATCGAGAGCCATGATGTGATGTGAGCCGACGTTCGACGTGAGAATGATCACGACGTTCTTGAAGTCGACCGTGCGCCCCTGGCCGTCGGTCAGACGTCCGTCGTCCAAGACTTGCAAAAGAACATTCCAGACATCGGGGTGCGCCTTTTCGACCTCGTCGAAGAGGAGCACGGCGTACGGACGTCGCCGCACGGGCTCTGTCAATTGCCCGCCTTCTTCGTAGCCGACGTATCCAGGAGGTGCGCCGATGAGACGAGCGACCGCGTGTTTCTCCATGTACTCGCTCATGTCCAGCCGGATCATCGCCTTGTCGTCGTCGAACAGGAAATCCGCAAGCGCACGCGCGAGCTCGGTCTTGCCGACTCCGGTGGGCCCGAGGAACAAGAACGAACCAATTGGCCGGTTCGGCTCGCTCAAGCCAGCGCGCGAACGCCTTACGGCGTTGGACACCGCCACGACCGCCTCATCCTGACCGATCACGCGCTCCCGAAGTTGATCTTCCATGCGAAGAAGCTTGTCCTTTTCGCCCTCGAGCATTTTGCTCACGGGGATGCCGGTCCACTTCGACACGACCTCGGCAATGTCCTCGTCCGTGACCTCTTCCTTGAGGAAAGAGGCGCTGGTCTGCACCTCGGCGAGCTTCTGCTGGGCTTGGGTAACCGCCGATTCGGCCGCTGGAATTTCACCGTACTGCAGACGCGCAGCCTCCTCGTAGTCGGTGGTGCGCTCTGCGCGTTCGAGGTCCAAGCGAAGAGTTTCGACCAGCTCTTTCTTCTCGCGGATTTCCGTGATCAGCTCTTTTTCGCGGAGCCACTGGGCGCGCATGGTATCGCGCTGTTCTTGAAGCTCCGAGAGCTCTTGCTCGAGGTCCTCGAGGCGCCTCTTGCTCGCGTCGTCTTTCTCTTTTTTGAGTGCTTCTCGCTCGATCTCGAGCTGAGTGAGCTTGCGCTGGACCGTGTCGATCGGCGCAGGCAGCGAGTCGATCTCCATCTTCAGCCTCGAGGCGGCCTCGTCGACGAGATCGATGGCCTTGTCGGGAAGAAAACGATCGGTGATGTACCGCTCGCTCAGGGTCGCCGCAGCGACGATCGCCGAATCTTGAATCCGAATGCCGTGGTGAATCTCGTAGCGCTCTTTGAGCCCACGCAAGATCCCGATCGTGTCGGGAACCGAGGGCTCGCCGGCAAACACGGGCTGGAACCGCCGCGCGAGCGCAGCGTCCTTTTCAATGCGCTTTCGATACTCGTCCAGCGTCGTTGCGCCGACGCATCGCAGCTCTCCGCGCGCCAGGGCCGGCTTGAGCATGTTGCTCGCGTCCATCGAGCCTTCGGCAGCGCCTGCACCGACGAGCGTGTGCAGCTCGTCGATGAAGAGAATCACCTCTCCTTTGGCGTCTTCGATCTCTTTGAGAACCGCCTTCAGCCGTTCTTCGAACTCGCCGCGGTACTTCGACCCGGCCACCAGCGCGCCCAGGTCGAGCGCCAAAAACTTCTTGTCCTTCAGGCCCTCGGGCACGTCGCCCTGGATGATCCGGTGTGCGATCCCCTCGGCAATCGCGGTCTTTCCGACACCGGGCTCGCCGATGAGCACGGGGTTGTTCTTGGTGCGGCGCGAGAGGACCTGCATGACCCGGCGGATTTCTTCGTCACGGCCGATCACGGGGTCGGTCTTCCCCTGGCGCGCGGCTTCGGTCAGGTCTCGCGTGTACTTTTCGAGCGCCTGGAACTTGCCCTCCGGATCTGGGTCGGTCACCCGCTGACTGCCTCGGACCTCTTGCAAGGCCTTGAGCAGCGTTGCGCGGTCGACGCCCTGCGCGACGAGTGCCTTCTTGAGCTGTCCGTCGCCGTACGCAGCAAGGAGGACATGCTCCGCCGACGTGTACTCGTCCTTGAGGTTTTCGGTTTCTTTCCAAGCGTTGTTCAGCAGGTCGCGAAGGCGTGACGCAATGCCGGGCTCCGCACCGCCCGCGACCTTCGGCATGCGGTCGAGGACTGCGCCTTGCGCGCGGATCAGGCCCTGAAGATCGGCCCCGGCCTTTTCGAGAATCGCAGGCGCCAGGCCGCCGGCCTGGGCAAGAAGCTCGAGGAGCAGGTGCTCCGGGTAAACCTCAGGATTGCCGCGATCGCCCGCATTTTGCTGGGCGGCAACCAGGGCCTCGCGTGTCTTTGTGGTGAGTCTATCGAGTCGCATTTCAGCGTAAGTTAAGCACGTCAAAGGGCCCGTCAATAGTTCGACAGAGGTCGAAAACGAGGCAATAACGGTCGGGTGCGCCGCCTGACTCTCGCCGCCCTCGCCGTCCTGCTGATCGCCTCCTGCAAGAGTGAGCCGACGCCGACCGGTTTCGAGTCGCCCAGCGCCACCATTGATTCACTGTTCCGCGCTTATGGCGTGCAAGGCATGCCGCAAGACGAAGCGCGCCGCCGGCTTCAGGCGCACGAGCGATTCGAGCTCCTCGATTCAGAGCTCTTTCGAACCTGCTTCTCCGATTGGCAAGGAGAGCACGATCAAGCCTTGGGAGGTTTTGTCTTCGGGCAGCTCGTCGCTGGGAAAGACGAGCTCGAGATCGAGCTCGAAGGCAACACGGCGAAAGTCCGCGCCGCCTCCGCATCGATCGAGCTGACACCAATCGTTCTCGTCAAACAGGGCCGAGCCTGGAAGATCGACCTTCGCAGGAGCGTGCCCCCGCAGGTCCGCCAGAGCCTCTACGAGGTCTACCGTCGCGCGCGTCGGGCCGAGCGCAAAGCGCGCTGAGCCGCTAGGTCAGCGAATCGTAAACGGTGTGACGTCGATCCGCTCGCCCGGTGAAGCGTTCTTCAACGCCTCTTGCAGCATCAGCAGCTCCCTCGGGTGGGCATTGAGAGCCAGGCCGGCGCTTACGGTTCGAAGCGCTGCGTTCGTGTCGCCGATCGATGCGAAATAGAGGGAATCGGTGTAGTGGCGCCAGATCAGCTGAACCTCGGTATGCGGGTCGATCGGATGGCCGATGCGTTGGTACAGGTCTCCCCAAAGCGCGGCGTGCTCGTGCATCGCGCGTGCCTCGTCGGTCTCGGTCGTGTCGGCCGTTAGCACGCGATGGTACAGCTGCTCTGGAACGAGCAGATCCATCAGCTCTTGGGTCACTCTCACGTCCATCTCGACGTAGACCGGGCGAAGGGCGGCGAGGCTTTGGAGCTCTGGCGCGCTCAGCGTGCCGTCGAGGACGTAGCTTCGCAGAAGAGGCTTCAGCTCGGTCTCGTCTCTCACATAGCGGTCCACGAGCTTTGGGTAGCTGAGCAGTGGGAGCGGGATCATCGTGACGTCGGGACGATTGAGCTCCTCGGCCTCGCCTCCCCAGTAGCGAAAGATCGTCTGCGGGTTGTGGACCAGAACGATCGAACGGGCGGGTAGCGAGCGTCGAAGCCCGTCATCGAAGACATCCGTATCGACAAAGCTCGCGAGCGTCGATGCATCGAGCGAGCGAACGAATTGGAAGGACGCCGCCATCGCAAGGACCGCCCCGAGCGCGGGCGCCAGCTTCGGCCTGGTCGGCACCGCTTCCGCGAGCGCTGAGACCAAAACACCGATGGCGAAGACCGCGAAAATCGCGAGCGAGGCATAGGAAACCATGAAGTAGGCAATCGCGTCGGGGTTGCCGCGAACGAAGCCCAGGGTGGCGCGCGCGAGCACGTACACCAGCCAGAGGGTCAGCCAGAAAAGACCGAATTTACGAGACGCGCTGACCCGAAGCATGAAGTAGGCGCCGAGCAGCGCCACCGCAAGCGTCACGACATGGAGGTCGCGTGCCGTCGCGACCAGAACGTCGGCAAGGGTCTGTCCAAATGGCGAGACGGCTTCCGGTGAGATGCTCTTTTGAAAGGTCTGCGCGGTGATGACCCACGCAAAGCGTCCGGGGCTCGATGGATCTCCGAGATTCAAGAACGGGTCTTGTAGCGCTCGCAGCGGCAGGTAGAGGTAGGTCATCAAACCGGCGCTCACGAATCCGACCGACCATGCGAAAGGCCGCCATCCCCAAGTCTTCCAGATCCCTAGCAAAAGCCAGAGCGATGGCACGACGGCGAGCAGGGCGATGAAATGATGGTTGGCGAGCGCGAGGCCAAGCGCCAAGGCGGCCTGGTAGAGCGGGCGGACGTCGCCCTCTTGCTCTGAAATTGAAACGCGGAGCAGACGTTCCATCGCGATGCACAGCAGGGCGGCTTGAAGGGCGTACACCTCCGGGCGAACCGCCTGAAACCACCAGCCCTGACTTCCGGCAACCCACCAAGTTGCCGCGAGCGCGAGAGGAAAGCGCAGCGAGGGCCGAATCGCATCGCTCACCGACAGGCTCGTCTCGAAGGCAAAGAACAAGGCCACCGCGGCGATTGCTAGCAGAACCGAGCAGATCACGGCGACCCGAAACGAGAGCGCGCCGATCGGCAATAGATTCGCTGCGCCGAGAACGATCGACGCCAGCGGATGACCGGGTGGATGCGAGATGCCGAAGTCCGCCGCCGCTGCGACGAACTCGCCGCTGTCGAGCCAATGCGCAAACCCCGACGCGGTGCTCAAATAAGCCAAGAGCGGCGGAACCCCAGCGAGAAGCCCTTTCATCCAGTTGGAACGCAAAGCCCGGCCATGATCAGCGCACACCGCCAACCGGGTCAAATCTCCGAACAAACCGTACGATCGGAGAACGGCTCGCGGGCGTACCGGGACGCGGAAAAAACCGCGACACGGGGCTGCGCCGAACGGCTCGGCTTGCAAATGTGGTCGGATTCACTTGGGGGCTTTGACCACGCAAGCCTCGCCTCGACGCGCGCGCCAATCTGCGGTGGCTGCTGTCTTGCAGATTGGCACTTGCGACGTCGACTCCGCCCCATATCGCGCTTTTTTCCACGCCCCTCCATCCATATCCATTCAATAGGAGAACGGCTCGGGATGGGCAGCACAGCGATTGGGCCGGCGCCTAGTCGTATGTCGACTTGGGGAAGCGCGGCGACGGGGCGCCCAATCGCGAGCACGCCCGTCGCGAGCTGTTCTCCGATTGTATAGTTCGACCGTCTTCCGTGGATGTGCATCTGTGACATAGTCCGCGAATGCCGAAGCGTGGCGTGAAGTACTGGCTGATGAAGAGCGAACCCGAGAGCTACTCGATCGACGACCTCGAACGCGACCGCCGCGAGCCATGGGACGGCATACGAAACTACCAGGCCCGCAACTTCATGCGCGAAATGGCTGCCGGCGATCTCGTCATCTTTTACCACTCCAGCGCAAAGCCGCCTGGGGCGGCAGGCATCG